>NZ_SADD01000009.1 GCF_004005565.1 Lujinxingia sediminis
GGCAGCTCCTTGCCCTGCTGCTTGTTCCAGTTCCAGAAGCCCGGGTCGAGAACATCTGGCGAGACGTACGAGCGCATCGCAACAACCAGATAATCCCAGCGCCCGGCGGTGCCCGGATCGGGATGATTCAAGCCGCGGTGGTCATCGCATAAAGACACCGAACGCGGTATATGTTGCGAGGCAAAGGGTGGACGACTCCCCCTACGTTTAGGTAGGGTCTGCGCGATCAACGCCGGTACCCACGGGGACACACAGGAGCTTTAAATGCGCACACTCATAGCACTACTCGCAGTCGTTACTCTCACCGCCTGCGGTGCCGACGAAGACGTCGAGCAGCGTGACCCGCGTTGCGATTACGAGGATGATCGGGAGTGGGTGCTTCTGAAAGCCGACGATAATTCGGGCGCGTCATGTATGTACCCTTACCTACCAGATGAATGCAGCGGGACAGGATGCCCTGTAAGGTGCGGCGGCTTCCGTCCTGATGAACGTCAGACAGTAGGTGGTCTTGTTGATGTATTAGCCGCCCCAAACATGACCATTTATGTCGAGTGTGCCGACGACAACGGCGAGGTAGTTCGGTTCGCCTGCAAAGAAAGTGCAGTGGTCCTTGTGGGTCCGGAGGGTTGCGCCATATCAAGCTACTTCGTACCGACGGCACCCAGGGATCTAAGCACCCAGTCAGTACCAGGCCCACACAGCAAGGTTTGGAAGGTTCCCGCGCAATAGCTCACACACCTACCTCCACATTTTTTAGCGTCAAATAGTCCATATATGAGTCCATCGTGTTCACCGCGGCAGCGGGTGTTTTTGTGGGCTTTATTGGGGTATTTTTACCAAAACGGTACCGGATGACTTCCACATGCTTTAAATAACCGTCGCGTTCCGGTGCACATTTTTAGCGACCACCATCGTTTATTCTTGGTGTCGTTTGTGGTGAGCCACGCGAAACGGCGGGGGGAGAGGAAAGACGTTCCCGCCTTTTTATAGGTGTCCAGCCGCCACCCCAAGAGCGTCTCGTCTCTATAAGTGCGGACCGTGTTGTGTTGTGTCCGGGCATAGGGCGTGTGTGTCGCGAATTATGCAGCTACCCCCTGGGAATCATTCCAGATAGAGTAGCCGAGGACGTGGAGACTGCAGTGTTCACGTTTGGGTATGCGATTTGACCCGTTTTGTTCGCCGGGCCTGTCGGAGCCCGAGCCGTCCAACCACTCTAGCTCAGCCTCTGCGGGGATCGTAATTTCGATACGCCGCATGTCCCATGGAAGTTCGATCTCCACCAGGTCCCAGCACTTGCCGTCGCGAGCGTGTGAACCGAAGTCGAGCATGCCCTCACGAAAGCACTGCTCAGTGCCATTTGGTCCTGTCGGATCTATATCACCGGGAAAGTTGTGATACTGGCGATGTTTCATTTCCAGCATATGTGAGCCACCCACACAATAGGGCACAAACACGATCTCGTGTTCCTCCCCGTTCACCAGGATGGTGCCTCGCGCGCCGGCCTGTCGAGCCTCCTCGTAGTCGGCGTAAGTCGTGGCGGTGTTGCGGTAGAGCCCCGCGATCATGATGCGCGCGATACGCCTCTGCGGCACTGCCGGAGCAATAGAAGGGGCGGGCAACTCCAGCGTTACCGGATCGTCGGCGAGTACCTCAATATGCGGGTGATGCTGCCGGTAGTTTCGATCGGAATACCAGTTGCTGTAGGTCGGTGCCTGAACGCCCGGCGTGCCCGCCCACAACAGACGTGGGCGCCGCGCCGTGGACTCCATCGACTGACGTATGGATTGAAGCGCTCGCGCGTCGGGAGACTTCCGTGCCTGCAGCGCCTCTCGCCGCACACTCTCCAGTCTCCCGTATTTCTCTCGTACCCCGATGCTACGGAACTGCGCGTAGCTGCACCACACCTTGGCCACGTAGCGGATGTAGCTGTTGCCATCCTGCCCGGTGAGCTCGGGCACGTGGGGGTAAATGCGCATCACCCGGGGTAAAAACGCCCCGACGTGGTCGACGACCTGCACACCCTGAGCATACCACCGGGGAATCTCGTTGGTGGTGATGAGCGCTGCGCACGTGGTGTGGTTGGCGTCGGGATCAAACTCAGGGCCTCCGCTCTCGCCATAAATGGGATCGGTCTCCTGCACCACGACCTGGTCAGGTCGGCGAGTCTGTTGGATGCCGTATACTTTATCGTCGATGCTCGGCAGGTCCTCCCCCAGCTGCTTATTCCAATTCCACCGGTTCGTATTGAGAACCTCTGGCGAGACGTACGAGCGCATCGCAACAACCAGATAATCCCAGCGCCCGGCGGTGCCCACGGACTCCCGGCAGTCCCAGGTGTGGTTTACGCGTTGCCAGACGTGGTCGAATTTGCCTGGCTTGGCACCTTCGCCGCGTTTCGGGTAGACATCAAACACGCCTCCTTGAGTGGGATTGCTCGCGAAGCAATAGCGTAAACTTACAGGTGAGGGGATGCCGATTTTATCATATGGGCCGTGTCCCACCCGGATGTTGAGACTGATTAGAAGCTCGTGCAATCCGGGGTTAACATAATAAGGGATCACCATGACGGTGGCCCAGCTCGCAACCGAGGCAAACGCCCGGTGATTCCCATACGCGTTATCATCCACGCCGGATCCGGAGAAAAACGAGTGGGTATGCGATGTGCCCCCGTACATATGTAATTGTTCGGCGTTATCGAACATCGTCTGGAGGCTGTACTGGCCATAAGGCCGACCGGGCTGGCGTCCCTCAGTCGATTGAAGGCGAAATTGGCGTTTATTGGTCATGACGTTGTCCAGGAGTCGGGAGAGGGGTCAGCATCCCAATACGTCCAAATACGGTAGCGGTTATCAGGTTTCTGCAAGGGTGAGGATTGGCCGGTAAGGCTATTCCACCAGTCGTTTTTATAGTCGCCGAGGTCAGCGAGTTTGAGCACGACGCCGCGCCCGTACTCACCCATATATGCGTCCAGCAGGTCGGCATCTTCGTCTTGTAGCGAAGGGAATAATGCTACGTCCGAAGTCGACACAGGCTTAAGTACTTTATACACCGTTGAGCTTATGGGCTGGTTGTCGCGGTCGTAGAACTGGACCTGGTCACCGACCATAAACATGTTTTCTTCGAGACTCCCCCGCACTTCAACAACCTGTTTTTCAGGCCTATCATTGTAGACCTTCACTACCATCTCCGGCGCGATGACTCGGGGTAGTACGTCGTCGCCGTACCAGTTGCTCATCATCAGCTCGACCTCGGCGGTGTGCCGCACGCGGTCGAGCCTGATAGCGGTAACCAGGCCGATGAATCGCACATCATCTTCATCGGGCAGGATACGTGTGCCTTCTGGACCAATGACGCCCGTCTCAGGCCCGCCCTCGATGCGCAGCCACTCCCCAACCGGGGGAAGCTGTCGATGGTCCGCGGCGCTGAAATCGTCGAGAGGTACCTCTACCGTCATCGTTGGTGCGCGACTCAGCGCTGACTGTGCTTCTACGAGTAGCAGCGACACAAAATCACGCCGCCCACGGCTGAACGCCCGGAAGTCAAAGCGCCGCTCCGAGCTGGTGTAGCGAGGAGCCGGATCCGTCGGAGCTCGCCGTCGACGAACTTCAATCACATCGGGCTCGATGCGCGAGACCACGCCGCCCACTTCCGCCACGTAGGTAGCCTCGATGGCGCGCACCGGGTCGCTGATATCGATACGCGAGGGGAGCATCGCCAGTCGGTGCGCCGGCGTCTTTGGGTCAGCACCGTAGACATTTAAAAGGTCAAAGGGCGTTAGAAAGCGTCTGCGAGCGACGCCCAGCGCTCCGTCGTTGCGCAGACGCAAGAAATAGCCCTGGGGAGAGAGCGCCCAACCTGCGAGCTCCGACAGGCCCATCTCCACATCGATTAGCGAATGGTCCAGCTGCTCGGCAGTCTCTTCAAGCGTGTCGAACTCTTCGATGGCAATCAGGTCCTTCCACGGCGAGCCATCGTAGGTGATCAGTCCGCCTACGATTTTGGGCGACTGCTGAAAGAATCGCAGCCAGTCGCGTACAAGCCCCAGGCCTGTGCGCTGCGCGATCGTTTGCGTGCCCAGCAGTCCGCTTTGATCGTGCGCGTAAACGACCCTGGCGCGTCCGTCGACCACACCAACCTCGTCATCACTGGCCAGCATAGACGGGGTGTTAATGAGCCCGTTTCCGATAAAAACACCGCCCTGCCCGGGCACGAGTACGACGTCGTCGAGCTCCACGACGGGACGTCCCGGAGGATCGTTTCCAGACGGGGGCGGCGTTATGGCCTCACCCGTCTCAAGCTGCACGGTGCCGATCCAGCGGCCAAAGGGCTGTAGTGCGGCCTGAACGTGTGCGTATCGCCTCTCGTCGACCAATCCCTCCAGGGGGCGCATCGGGTCGACTGCGGTGATCTCCACCTCGTTTTGCTGCGCGCTGTAGGCGCGGCGCTCAATAAACTGCCGCCACACCCAGCGTACCTTGCCGCCAACGTAGTCGATGATCAGCATACGGCGCCCGGCGAGCGGGGGAGAGCCGACGTAGGCGACGACCTCGGTCGCGTTTTTAAAGGGCAGAGGGAGGCTTGCCATAAGGTTGTACTCTCCACCTCCCAGGTCCTTTACCGCATAGGTCGTTGTGGAGGTGTGAAACTCGGAATGCGGCGGAGCCTCGCCAGAGACCCGGTAAACGTAACGCCCGGGCGCAGCGACAAACCCTTCCACCTCGGAGAGCCCGGGCATGGTCCACTGGAACGCCTCGCCATAGTCCTGCACCGCGCGTGCCTGCTCGATGGCCTGGCAGACGCGCTCAGACGCCACAAAGGTCGCCGTCTGCTGCGAGATGGTCATCGAGCCCGTTACCATGTCGACTCCCGTGCTGGGGTCGCTCGGAGGCCCCACAAGCTGCGCCACGTCGCCGAGATCCAAATCAGCCGGCACATCACCATAAGTGCCGATGAGCGAGACATTACCCGTGCCCGCGCGCACGCCTTCCAGGACAACGACGCAGCCTTTGTTCAATCCTTTGTAGCGTCTCAACGTCATGTTAACCCCATGTGTCATTGCCGCCGATCACCCGCATGGCAAACTCGACGTCGTAATACTCTGCGGATCTGCTCGCGCGGCTGATGCAGCTCTCGAACTCATCGGCAAACTGGCTGCCCTGGGGTGACTGCAAGACCTCCCAGCGCGCGGCGGTGGTGATGTCCGTGGGCATCGTCCTAAGGTTGTAGGCGGCGTACACCGGCTGGTAGCGGCTGATGCCCCGGTCCCACAGGTCGCAAAATTGATTCTGCGTCCAGCGGGTGCCGAGGTTGGCCACGTCGGCATAGGCCGGGATGTTGGCGCGCCCCTCAATCACGTGGGCGGCTGCCACATTGCGATAGGTGACCGAGCGAACGCGGTCAGTTCCCCACCGGGTGAGGTGCAGACCCTGCCCGCGCCCACCGCTCACATACTGCTCCGCGATGGTATTGAGCGGGCGCCTCGCCGGAGCCCGAAGAGAGCGCCAGCAACCCCCGAAGGGCTCGTCGGGAGAGACAACCCAGCCATAGCCGGTGTCGACGGCATCCCGGGTCTCAAAGTCCATCCCGAGGAGCTTTGTCAACATCGGCGTAGAGCTCGCCGCATCTACGCGAAACGATGCGTCGCTGGTGAGCTGCACTCCCCACCCCGGCATGAGCACGTCGTTGACAACGTATCCGATGGGACTCCAGCCCCACGACTGCCCGGGAAATGTAGTGTCAAGCAAATCAACAATATACGAAAACAACGAGGGATACTCGGTGCCCTCACACATCGCATACAAATCGGGCTCAACCGTGATCCCGAAAGAGTTCCAATTATCGTCGCGAACATAGAGTTGTTCACCTCCCATCTCCAGGGGGTAAAAATACGCATCAAAACCTGTATCCAAGTGGGTCATATCAACCTCTCAAAGCGCTACCGCCAATGGTGAGTTGCGCAGCCCGCTCTAGCTCGCTGGCGACGCGCTGGGTGCTGGCCGTCTGACGCTCGAAGAAGTTGGCGCCCTGGTTGTTGACGTTGATGACGATCTGCTGCCCCTCGCGGTCATACTCGCGCAGGGCCTCCAGATAGGCCTGGGTCTGGTACTCCTTGAGCTCCTGCGGATCGGGAGTGTGGATCGGACCGCCGCTACTCGATCCCCCACCGGAAAGGGCTGCAGACGACGTGCCAGCCGAAGAGCCTCCTCCGCTTCCAGCCCCGGCTGCGACTGCCCCATACATGGTCGCGGCCACCCCGTGAGCGATGGCGCCAGGGATGTTGCCCGTCGCACCGGCTGCTACAGCCGCAGCAGCCTCAAACGCTGCCTGAATGCCCGCCGTCTCCTGCACACCCAGCCCCAGCGCTTCCATCGCCCCTTTGGCTGCTGCCGATCCCGCGGTCAAAGACCCCTCCAGGGCGACAGCGGACTTTTTCCCGGCGTCCCGCAGCGTAAAGAACTCATCGCTCATGCCGGAGAGCGCATCGACTGTTTCGCCGATACCGCTGACACCCAACGCATCGAAGGCGCCCGCAAGAGAGCCTCCAAGTTTGTCGGCATACTTGAAGTGCTCCTGCAGCGCTTTCCTTGCCTTTTTGCGCTCCTCCTCTGCTTTTACTCGTTCCTCGTCTGCCTTCTTACGTTCGGAGTCTTTGATCTCGGCCAGCGTCTCTTCGTAGCCGATCTCAATGCGCGCGTACTCCAGCCTGCGCTCCTCGTCGCTCATTTCCTGCTGTGCGACACGCATCAGGGCCAACTCGCGCTCGGCACTGGCGCGCTGCAACTCGTCGCGTGTGTTAAGGATCTCCAGCTCTTGGTTCGCAAGGTCGATGGCATTTTGTTTGGTCTTCGCCTCCTCCTCGGCCTCTTTCTTGCGCTTCTCACGCTGCTCATCCATCTGAGCTGTGGCGACGTCGATCGCCAGCTCTTCTTCGGCGTCGCTCAGGCCGCGGTGCTTAATCTCGGCGATCGAGCGCTTAAGCTCGATATTCTCGCGCTCCTCATCTGTCGTGGCTTGCAGCGCCTCCAACTCCAGATTCATCAGAGCGATGCGCTGCTCGCTCTGTTTACGTTCTTCGGCGGCGCGTTCTCTGCGCTCCCTCGCTCGATCAGCGGCACGTTCGCGTTCTATGCGTTCGCGTTCTTCCGCCGCACGTGCGTCTTGATCGTTGAGCGTGTTATTCAGTTTAAACTGTGCATCACTCGGCGCCGGCGACTCGACGAAGTCCTTCATCATACGTTGCACATTGTCTGGGATAAATAATCCGGCAAAACCATCCCAGATGCTTTCGAGCTCTTCGCGGCTTCCTTGCTCTCGATCTGCACGCGCTTTGGCACGGCGCTCGTGTTCCTCCGCTTCCGCCTTGGTCATCAAACCCTGGCCATCGGCATAATAAGAGGCCATCGTGTCACCGATAAACTGCCATGGAGTAGTATATTTAAAGACAAGGTCGAGAACGCTTTCATTCGCAGTTTTGCCAATTTGTTCGAAGGCGAATCCGAAATGATCGACCATGTTTTTGGTGCGTTTTTCATCGTCTCCGAAAAAGTTATATAGCGCTTGCGTGCCAGTATTGAGATTGTTCGCAAACGTGCTGAGATGACTCGCCCCTTCCTCCAAATCACTACCCAGTGATATTACGGCAGCGCCACCTTCTAGAAGCGCCAACGCCAGCCCGCCTAGCGCCTGTCTGGCGTCTCCAAAATCGTTCTCCAGCTGAGCGACCTTTTGGAGCGTCGGATCGATGCTTTCAGCGGCCCCCTCGGTGCGCTCGCGCACGATGTCCATCGCGATGCTGGCCCGGATGCTCGCGTCTTCCACCCGCGTCAATTTTTCTGCTTCTTCCTTACGAAGCAGATTCATCTCTTTGAGCTTTTTGATGTCGCCGGTCATGGCTTGACCGATGGCCACCGAGACTTTTTCGAGATCGCTTCCGCTATGTTGCGCAGCGTCGAGTGCCGTGCCTAATGTAGCGTAGGCCGACTCGGTATTTCCAGTGATGTTAATCAGGTTGGTAAGGGCCGCGGCCTGGGCCTCATCACCGAACACGGTGCGACTCTGCGCATCTGCGAAGAGGGCGTTGGCCTGGCTCATGCGCTGAGCAACCTCTTCCGCAGTGGCACCGGTAGACTCCAACGAGGAGCGCAATCGGGCGTCAATGGCGAGTTGCTCTCGTTGTTCGTTAACCATGGCTTTGATGGTATCACCCGCAAAACCATAGGTCTTGTAAACAGCTGTCATTGCCGGTTTGACGTTTCTTTCCACCGCATTTATAGCCTTTTTAAGATAGGCGTTAGCTTTGCTAAGCTTCCCGACCTTATCTGCCGCATCCTCAGCTTCGTCGCCCGCCTTCTTGACGCCTTCCGCTTGAGCCTCGGCAGCGCGCGCGCCGCTCTCCGAGTTTGCTTGGAGATGTTCAAGAGGAGGCGTCAAGGCTGCGGTGGCAGCAGCCGTATGTACCGCGGCACGTTCTAGTTCGTTTGAACTCTGGGAGAGTGCCTTTGTAGCTTCCGTGATCAGGAGGAGCTCGTCGGCCCGCGCCTCGAGCTCCTCCTGAGTTATGTAGACGTTATCTGACATCGCTTCACCTCACTCCGATGCGCTCCAACAACTGACGTTGTTTTTTGCGCTCATAGGATTTGTTGCTTTGTTTGGCCGCACCCAACGCGCGCCAATAGCGAATCCGTTGCCCCACGGTGGCAACCCAACGTGGTAGCGCAGTGAGGGGCACGTTTCCGTGCTGCACATATGTAAAGTATGTGGCGACCAGCCCGTCGACCTCGCCGTACCCGCTTAGCTGGCACTCCCCGTGTTCGAATCCTCCGCATCGCTCGCATCTGCAGGGGGGCTCGCAGTAGATTCGCTGGAGGTACGCGTCGAGGATTTTCCCAACGACGGGGGCAGCTCTCCGTGCCGAATGGCGTAGTAAAGATCCAGCTGTTGCGAGCGTGAGAGCGAGTTGAGCACGCGGCTGCGCATCGCTTCGCTCAAGTCCACCCAGGGGTTGCCGCCGACCTCGACGAGGTGAGCATCGATCACCGACATGATCTTCTTGAGCTCATCAGGCTTCAGAAAGGGATCTTCGCCGCGCTCTTCGCGCTCGCGACGAGTCGCTTCTACCTCCAGGCCGAAGCGGGCGAGTTCGAGGTAGGTCGCGTGACCCGCGACGTTGTGGCGAATCTCAACGGGTTGGCCTCGCAGCTCGAGCGTCATGGAGCGGTCAGCGCCCCCGTTGAGAAGGTGTTCCAGATCGATGGCGTTGTTCATGCGCTCCTCCCGAAGTTCAGAGTCAGTTCGTTTTCACCGGCATCGGTGCCATTGCAGTGGATGGGCACATCGAAGGTCATCGCCCCGTCACCGCCGCGTCCAAACGATCCGAACTGCATCGAGGGGGCCGTGATCGTCAGGGTGTCGCCGTTGCTGTTCTCCAGGCTCACCACAAGCTCAAACGCCGTGCCGGCCTCAATGGCGGGTAGAAGCGTATTGAGAGCCGCTGAACGCCCCTTAAGCGTCATGCTTCCGGTGACGCGGTCCCCGGGAGAACGCTCAAGATGAACGTAGGAGAGGGTGGTATCGGCGGTGGTGCCGTCGCGGTCTTCACGCACCTGCCAGTTGGTGCTGAAGTTCACACTTTCGACGGGATAGCTGACCGCATCCGCGGTGAGTTCTGCACCGACCATGATGAAGCGGTTTTCCTCTCCGCTGTAGACCGCAGGGGTGGCCGGTTTTGGCGTTGCCGAGGAGGGGAAGCTGGCGAACTTGCCCGTGAACTCGCCAGAGAGCCGAACCGGCTGTCCCATCTCGAGCGTGAGCGTCGAGTTGCCGCGCATGCCGGTGTAAACAACTTTTCGGGCGTTCTCTCCGTCATGCTCGATGAGGTATTCAACGAAGGTGCAGCTCGGCACCTTCGTCATGTTGTCGCCGGTGACGAGGTTGTGCTCGTACGAGGGCGGCGGCCCAACGATGGCTTGCTGCGCCCAGTTGCTGGCGAGCAGCAGAGGGGTGACGGGCAGCGCCGGAGTTCCATTTGGATCCACGATGCCGGTCAGCGCGATTTCCCAGCTCACCGAAGCGCCGCCCTGGAACACGTCGTGCGATCTGCCGCTGTGCGTGGCGCGCATGCCTGCATCGGGCACAATCTCGTTGGTGGTGGTCGGGTTAAAGCTCAGAAATGCCAGAAACTCGGCGGGGTCACTCCCGACAAACGCGTCGTCTCCGTAGCTGCTTTCAGAGGCCACTGCCGTCAGGCGATTGACCAGGCTCAAGGTGCCTTCCATACGTCTCCTTGTGGGGCAAATCCCCACGGGTTGATGGTGACGTGTTCGCTATAGAACGCCGTCACCGTGTTATGGGCCCCATGGCCCGGTTGTCAGAAACTCAACGCTGCTTCACGCTGCGATCACCTGCGCTTTGTGTTGCGTCGTTGTGTGTTCCCTTCACAATGAGTCGGGAGCTGCACGTTTGAGCAGGTGTCGATCGGCGTTCGACCTGGTTTTATGCGGGTGATCAAGGGTGGGACAGGGGCCAAAACGTCGTCTAATGGTGCGACGACACCGCCCGCTCCAGGAGTTTTGCGGCGCGCATGGTGGCGCGAAGCTCGCGGACCTCTTCCTCGCGCTCCTGCAACCGGCGCTCGATCCAGCGCGCGCCGTCGGGCATCGCGCGTAACTCGCGCACCCGCTCGTAGAGGCGCAGCGCCGTGGAAGGGGGGCGCCCCCCGGCGTAACCCGCCTGACGGGCGGCCTCGCGGCTTCCGGCGCCGTTGAGCTTTGCGAGCACGTAACGTTCCGCCTTGCTGCTCATGCGCCCTCCTTGATGTTCGCGGCGTGCTCCATACGGTGGCGGGCCAGCATCCGACGCTCGGCCAGGGCCTCCTCCACTCGCCCGTCCACCCGCTCGACCTTGCGGCCGACGGTGGTCTTCGACCATCCCTGGATCTCGCGGTAGGAGCGGTGGTGGATGCGCACCTCGCACCACACCGTCCAGTCCTCTTCCAGGCTGCGGTCGCGCGCCTGGGAAAACGCCGCCTCAAGCTCCCAGCGGGTGCTTAAGTCACGGATATGGCCGGGCTCCGGGGGAGGGGCGTGTTGAATGAAGAGGCCCACGCTGCGGTAGTCCAGCGCCGAGAGCCCGCCGCATTGCAGCGCCAGGCGCAGGTAATGGTCGACGGCGTGCTCGGCGCTCACATAGCGGGGGAGGCGCTCTTCGCGCAGGGCGTCGGTGGAGAGGGTGAGGCTATTTTCAATAAACATGCGCATGCTCCTATGCGTCGAAGTTGAACTGAGGAGCTGAACATGTTGTCAGTGTCTGCGGGGCTCGTCACGCGAAGTAACGTTACTTGAGTCGTTCGAATTCGAATCGCCTTCCGCAAGCAAGAGCTGGCGCGCTGCCTGCAGGTGGGCGATTGGAGTTCGCCTCAGGCTGGCGATCTCATGAAGATCGAGCGTGCGCAGGAGCTCGGGCTGCCCCAGCCAGGGCAGAAGCCCCACCAGCGCCAGACGCACCTCCGCCGAGAGGTCGCCGGTGAGCAGGCGGGTTGCGAGCGCAGTCTGTGTGGAATCCCCGGACATCATCACCTCAGTCATCTAAACAGGTGAGCAGTATGCGGGGACGATAAACCCGGGGTCAACGCCTGGAAAGGTGTCAGGATCATCGTATAGCGATAAATAAAGCCTAAGGCGCTGACATTAAAGCGGGTTTTTCTGCAGAAATTCGGGGGGAAAGGTCAATGTGAAGACCCATTCGACCCGGCCGATGCGATCGACCCAGGGGCTGTCTACGACCGCTGGAAGATGGGTTTGAACCCACTCGGGAGGCAGATTGGCGCGTTCATAGAGCTCGGCGGTGGTGACCACGACCACGCCGGTCTCCGCGTCTAGAAATGCCGGCAATGTCGCCAGGATCAACGCGACGTGCGGATCCAGACCGGCCAGCGCGATGGCGTTTCGCCAGGCGTTGATTCCGGCGTCGCTGCGCACGAAGGTGGTGGTCTCGGCCTGCGCCTGAGCCCGGGTGTTGAGCCCTGCCGCCAGGCGGCGTAGATGGGTCACGCTGATCTCCAGCGCCCCGGCGATCTCGCTGACGCGATTGTCGGGAGGATCGCTGGCCTCCCACCGCGAGATCGTCATCTTCGAGACACCCAGCCGATCGCCGAGTTCTTCCTGGCTGTAACCCTTCTCCGTTCGAAGCTGGCGTATCGCGAGGCTAAGCATGGGGGGCTCGGGGCGGGATGGATGAGTATCAACGCGGGAATCGCGCATCTCGGATAGTACCGATTCGAGAGAATTGCAATCCGCTCTTGCTGTGTAACGTGGCTAACGGTACATGTGTTCAGGTTGCTATGACGAGGCCGGATGAGCTGGCCTTGCTGGCGACGTCCTGATGCACGAGAGATAGGAGGTGCCATCGTGATGCATTCAAGCGTGAGCAGGGAGCAAGGGCCACAGGAGCTGTCGGATCTGCGGGCCCGCGAGGGCTGGACCCAGAGGGAGCTGGCAAAGAGGCTCGGGGTGAGTCACACCACGGTCAGCTACTGGGAGCGCCACGGTTTACCCCGGGGGCGACGAGGAGATATCGCGCGCGTTTTCGGCCTCAACGCTACGCAGATTCGGTGCCTGACAGCTTCCGCTGAGGTTTCGGGAGCTGGCCGAGAATCCCTCGTCCCGCTCGGCCAGCTGGAGCTCGCTCGTCTTGAGCGTGACGCCGCCCGCCGCGCCTACGACGAGCTGGCCGATGACCTGAACACCACCATCCGCGAGCTTGTCGATGCCCTGGAGTTTTACGCCGACTACGCCACCTACATGATCCCGGACGAGTCCCGACTGAGGATCGTCAAGGCCGGCTACCGTCGCCCCATACTCGCCGACGGGGGCTGCAGAGCGCGTGTAGCGCTGGGGGAGGAGGGGGGAGGGAATTGAGCAGGAGACCTGACTCCGTATGTGTGTAGGCTGAGTTTTGACCACACACCTCGAAGGTGAAGACATATTCTGCTAAGAATCTCAGCGCTCTCTAAACGTTGTCTGATTTCCAAAAAAAGACATGATTCGACCTCACCCGAACCCGGGGTTTCACCATGCTTCTCCGCGTCCTGATGCTCACGCTACTCGCCCTCTCGCTCGCCTGCGGAGACTCCGAGCCCGGCACCCAATCGCAACCTCGCGACACCGGAAGCGACATCTCCGAGCCCGATACGGATACTTCGCCCGACGCTGACACGGGCGAGGAGCTTGACGCGGGCGAGGAGCCTGACGCGGGCGAGGAGCCTGACGCGGGCGAGGAGCTTGACGCGGGCGAGGACACCGACACGAGCGATGAACCCGACGCGGATGCCGATGTCGACGCCCCTGACTGCACCTGCGACGCCGCCACCGAGTGCTGCGACGGCTGCGACCCCATCAACGCCGGCACCTCCTGCGACGATGGCCTGGAATGCACCCTGGGCACCACCTGCCAGCCCAACGGCACCTGCGGCGAACCCACCGGCTCCCCATGCGACGCGCTGATCGACCACCCGGAATGCCAGAGCGTGAGCTGCGACGAGGTTACGGGCTGCAGCGCCGTGCTCCCCGCACGCAACGGGTTCGCCTGCGAGACCGACACAGAAGATCTCCGCGTCATCGACGGCACCTGCCAGGCCGGCGAGTGCGTCGGCCGAGTCTGCACCTGCGATGAAGAGAGCTCATGCTGCAACGGCTGCGAGCCGATCGCAGAGGACGAAGCCTGTGACGACGGCAACCCTGACACCGGTGGAGATAGCTGCCAGGCCGGGGCGTGTGTGGGTGAGCCTTGCAATTGTGATGAGGAGACGGCGTGTTGCGATGGGTGCTTTTTGGAGCCGGCTGGAACGCAGTGTGGGGAGGAGATGTTGGACTGGTTCTATGAATGCGCCAGCCACAACACGCGTTACCGATTCCAGCGTTATGCGGGCTGCACCGGCGACTCACCGATATGTTCCGAAGAGCCAGAGCATAGGGTGGCAATCCAACAACCTTATGAGCGTGACTGTCCACTTGGTGAGGTTTGTTATCCCCATGGCGGTTGCGGTTATCCCTGAATGACGGTTGCGCCACTTTGCGCAGCGAGCTGGTAAGGCTCGACGGCGACATCATCAGGCTGACCGTCGAAGAGCACCTCGACACCCGTGATCCCTTCAATCTTTGCAATCTCCACGATCAGGGGCAGACGTCGAGCAGTGTCACCCACTCCCAATGACTCAAAATACTTTTCGACGGTGCTCTCTACTTCTTCACTCACGCTCGCTGCCGTCACACCTTCAACTTCCACCGTCACATCGACGGTGACTGCCTCGGCATAGCTCCACTGCACCACGGTCTGGGCCCCGTCGGCGGTGGTCACCGTCCATTTCTCGTCGTTGCCAGCGGTGCGCACGCCTGCGGTCAGCGCGTGATATAACAGCTTGGCCACCTCCTCTGTTTGGGTGGAGTTCTCCAACGCCCCGTCGATACCCTGCCCGTAGATGTAGACCACTGCGCTATGCGGCGGCGCCTCTACCCCGGCAACCATCCTGGTGCTGTTGGTGGGGTTGTCGAAGACCTGGGCGCTGGTGATGAAGCTGAACTCCAAGAGCTTCCCGCGAATCACCGCACAACTCGACCCGCCCTGAATCTGCAGCGAGAACGCCCGACGCTGCCGAAGCTGGGCATCAGTCTCCCGGTCGATGCCCCGGGTAGCAGCCTGCGGGTTGGTGACGCTGAGCCAGCCCGCCACCGGGGTGACGATCTTGGTGATGGTGCCGGGTTCTGCGCCGAGCTCGCCCACCACTTCCGAGCGCGCGGCCACCAGCGCCACGCCCTGTCCGGTTCCATCGTCGGTAAGGGGGGCGGCCTTGGTGGTGCGCCAGCGCTGGCGAGCGGTGTCCTCGACAATCTGCCCGGCTGGCACCGTCACACCGCTATCACCTGTGAGCTTGAGCTCCACGGTCGCTGGCTGGGCTTGCCGGCGAATCACTCGCGTCAGCGCACAGCGCTTGTCCAGATGAATGCCCGACGCCGTGGCCGGGTCCTGCGCGTCGTAAACGGCATGCAGAAGCTGCGCGTTCTGGTCGAGCTGCTGGGCCATCAACGCGGTGATGTTGCCCAGGAAGGTGTCGCGTCCCCGGTCGATGTGAAGACGGGGCTCAGCCACCTTCCCAAACAACCCCGCCGGGGCTTATGCTTAAGCTCGGGGTTTCTCCACCCCACTCCGATACACCTCTGGCGCTGCTTTGTATCAAAATGCTCCGGCCGACCTTGCACCTGTCCGACTGACCTCGCCAGGGCACCGCCGGCCCCCCCGACTCGGGAGTTTGAATGGATGTTGCTACTCGCCACCGCGATCCCCGGCTGCGATATGCCTTCTCTGGCACTGTCAGCACACTGGCCATGAGCGTTGTCTGCACCCTCGGCGTGGGCTGCGCCGAACCCGGGACCGAGACGTCGCCAGCGCATGCCTCATCCCAACCCCTCGTCACCCTGGAGCGCTCCGAGCCCCGGGCTGAGGCTGCGGCCGACGCGTCATTCAAAACCATCGAGCCTGACCGGGAGGCCGCCGCCCGGGCCGAACGCCTCTCCCCCGAGCGCGTCTCGGAGGACGTGCTCAAACTCGCCGTCGCCTCACCGGTGCCGGTGCTGCTCCCCGACCATGACGCGCTCCTGGCCACCCTGCAGCTGACCACCGGCCCCACCTGGTATGGTGCGTCCATGCGCGGCGAGGATTTTGGGGTGGTGATCCACGGCACCAACGCCCGGCACAGCCTGCCGGGAAGCGGCCTCAAAGAACATCCGGACGCGCAGGCCGGCCGCCCCGTCTTAAGCCGCACCCACGCCATCGTCACTGTAAGTTTTGAGAGCTTCGACGTGGCCTATTCGCTGGATATCGACTGCCAGGACCCGCTCAAGAACCCGCGCTGCGCCGAAGACGCGTTTGCCTGGGAGTTGGTCGAAGGGCTGAAGCTACTCGGAGCGGAGGCCACACGATGAAGTCAATGACGTTGAAGACCTTTAAGACGTTCGTATCTGGCGCCATCTTCGGCCTGGGCGCGGCACTCGTTGCGATGCCGGCGCAGGCCGAAGAGTTCACCTACCAGCCTCCCGGTCAGCTCGTGGATGGCAGCGGCACCGGGCGCGTCGACTACACGGTCCACGTGCCCGGAATGCGTTTTCCGATCGAGCAGGCCCCGGCCTACCCCAACTCCCAGGTCTGGGGACACGGGGGCATGAACGGCCCCGGCGGCGGCCAGTGCGACCCGGGCAACTACAGCTACCCCTGGTGGGATAACTACTGTGAGACGCGCTCCTGGGATATGCCCCTTTGTCCGGGAGGCCAGGGCCACCAGGGGCAGGACATTCGCGCGGCGACCTGCGATAACAAGACCCACTGGACCGTGGCCGCCGAGGCCGGCACGATCACCAACGTCGGCACCTACTCGGTCTACCTGATGACGGCCGACGGCACCCTGCACCGCTACCTGCATATGGACCCGGCCACCCTGGCCGTCTCCACGGGCGATACGGTTGCGGCCGGCGACAGGTTGGGGCTTGTCTCCAACGCCTTCGGTGGCACGCCCACAACCATTCATCTTCACTATGACATCCGCCGCAATGTCAGCCCGCACGGCCAGGTCTACATCCCCGCCTACATGTCGCTGGTGACCTCCTACCAGGAACTCATCGGGCAGCCCGCCGAGCCCTGCGGCCTCATCGGTGCTGAGGGCGGGGTGATCGACAATGACGACGCCTGCTTTCAACTTCTGGGCAATGCCGGGACCTGGCGCACCGAAGAGGTCGGCCACGGTGGAAGTCTCAACTGGACCTATGCCTGGGACTCCCCGGACCCCGATGGCTACGCCCGCTGGAGCCTGCACGTCGAAGAGCCCGGCGACTATGAGCTGGAGGTCTACATCGAGCCGACCATCGCCAGCAGCGCTCGGGCGCGCTACAGCCTCTTTGCCGATGGTCAGCAGCACGATCTTCGTCTCGACCAGGGCGCGGCCAGCGGGTGGACCTCCCTCGGAACCTTTCGCTTGAGCGGGGAGAGCGGCGAACGCCTGGAGATCTACGACAACAGTGGCGAGGCCTTTGCGGATCGTCTGCAGTTCGTGGCGGACGCGTTGCGGCTGACGCGTCAGGGCGTTGAGGAGCCCGAGGTTGACGCTGGCGAGACCGACGCGGATCAACCTGATGCCGGCCAGAGCGATGCGGGGCAGGGCGATGGAGGAAGCGGGGATTCCGACGCCGGCGCTCAACCCGACGCCGGCGCTCAACCCGATGCCGGCGACGGGTCCGACGAGCGCATGCTCGACGAGAACTCCTGCGTGGGCTGCTCCTCCACCGACGCCGGCGGAACCTCGGTTCTGATGCTCGTGGTGATGGTCGGGCTGCTCGCCAGGCGGCGCGTACTGCGTACGCGCTGAGCGCGTACAAGGCCTTCCCAAATGAAAAACCCCCGACGCCGGAAGGCGTCGGGGGTTTTTCGTTTACGCTCTGTGTAAGCGGGTGATGGGATTTGAACCCACGACCTTCAGCTTGGGAAGCTGACACTCTACCGCTGAGTTACACCCGCAGATCGTCCGATTAGATTAGGCAGTTGTGCGGAAGCGTCAAGCCTAAAGTGCGTTGGCCCTCAGGTCTGTGCCCCGAGGGCTTCGAGTTGCTCCTCTACCGTCCGGCGCATATCGGCGCTGAGTCCCTGGCGTGCATGAAGTTCGGTGAGGGTATGACGAGCCTCTTCGGTCAGCCCCAGCTCCAGCTCGCAGAGGGCGATCTGGTAGGCGGCGGCGTCCCGGGCATCGGGGTCGTCGGCGGCCTGGCGGAACTCGTCGAGGGCCTCGTTGAGAAGCCCCATCTCGCGGTAGGCCACACCCAACTCGAGGTTGGAGTTGACGACTTCTCCGAAGTTCGGAGCGGGGACCTTGCTGGTCGCGTTGGCCGCGTTGGGATTGAACTTCTGGGAGAGGCTGCGCGCGCCGAAGGGGTTGTCGGCTGCGCCCAGGCCGCCGCGCACCTGCATCAGCTGCGCGCGTCGCTTGGCCAGACCCGGATGGTTGGGGTGCTGGTCTTCAAAGGTGTTGATCGCCTCGGATGCCTCTTCGGTCAGCCCCTGCTGAATGAAGAAGTCGATCTCGGCCATTTCACCCATCGGATCGTCGCCGCCGATGTTGACGTCGCCGCCGGAGAACATGTCGCCGAAGAGGTCGTCGAAGAGGTCGTCGGCTTCCACGTCGGCAAAGAGCGCGTTGACGCTGGGAGCTTCACCGCTGGCCGGCGCGTCATCGAGCGCCGAGAAGTCCATCTCGACCATCCCTGCGACATCCTGACTCAGATCCATATCAACGACGTCGTTGGTATCGAAGGCCAGCTCATCGTCGGAAACCACGCTGGAGGCGAAGTCCAGCCCGTCCATCAGATCCGACGCATCGACGCTCTCAAAGGCGGCGATGTCGGCCACGTTGATGTCATCGAAGTCGGCGATCTCCTCGATCGACTCGATGTCACCCAGGGAGAGAGGTTCGGCCTCGGTGGCCTGCGCCAGGCTGCTCTCGGGCGCGTCGCCAAAGGCGTCGAAGGCCGAGTCGAGGGTCTCCAGCGCGGCGTGCACCGCTTCGTCGGCTTCAAACTCCTCGGAGGGAGGCAGAAAGTCGACGACCGCCTCATCGAGAAAGTCCAGAGAATCGGAGACGGGGTCGGGCTCTACGCTTACGAAATCGTCGATGGCATCGACATCGACCTGCATCGTGCCCGGCTCGTCGCTGACCTCGACCACCTCAATGGCGTCGATTGAAATCTCGGCGATGCCCTCGGTGGGGGGCGGGCCGTTGAGATCGATCCCGAGCGCCTGCGCGCGCACATGCACCGCCTGCGGGTTGGGAGCCACCTCCAGCGCCTCGATCAAAAACTCATAGGCCCGAAGAGGCGTCTCGGCGGTAAGCTCGGCCAACGTGATCAGCATGCGGTAGGCACCGGTCTGATCGCGGGTGGCACGCGCAAGATCCAACTTCTGCTGATGGGCCACGACGCTCTTAGGAGAGCGTTCCAGGGCGGCCTCAATGGCCGCCACAGCCTTGTCGTAAAGGCCGTATTTTAAGAAGACCTGGCATTCGCTGAGCATCTGCCGGATCTCGTTCTCGCTGGCCGGCGCGGCTTCGACCGCCTCGATCTCAATGAGCCCTGAGGAGGTCCCATCGTCGAGAAACTCCACTTCGTTGGTGATGTCGACAAAGGCTTCCACCGATTCGGCCACCGGCACCTTCGGCTGATGCTGATGGGGCTGCGGAGCGCTCGGACGGGCGGGCGGCACCTGCGGCGCTGGCGAGCGGTGGGGCGCCGACGGTGCTGCAGCCGCGCTGGTTGTGGCCGGCGCGAGCGCCACTTCCAGATCGTCGTCGAGAAACTCAATGTCGTCGTCGAGGAACTCCACGTCGCCGAGATTGTCGGCCGGAGCCGGCGTGCTC
The DNA here is from genome assembly GCF_004005565.1 of Lujinxingia sediminis. NCBI lineage: Bacteria > Deltaproteobacteria > Bradymonadales > Lujinxingiaceae > Lujinxingia > Lujinxingia sediminis. The sequence goes on from NZ_SADD01000009.1 coordinate 19,445, forward strand.
TGGCGAGCGCGCAGCGCGTCGGTGGAGGGCGCAGCGGCCAGCACGCCGCTGTCTTCGGTGGAGCTGGCGAGCCCCAGTGCCTCTTGCGCCTGTGCGTTCTTCGGGTCGAGGCGAGCGATACGCCGCCAGGCGTTCTCGGCGTCGGCGCGTCGGCCCGCCGCGCTGTAGAGCGGCGGCAGGGAGAGCAGCACCATCACCGCTTTATCGTCGCGCCCGAGTCGCTCAAAGGTGTCGCTCAGAAGTTCCAGCGTCTCCACATCTTCGGGGGTCTCCCGAAAGAGGATCTGAAGATGCTGCAAGGCGGTCTGCTCGTCGCGACGCTCCAGATGCAGGCGCACCACCTGCTTGCGCAGATCGTGGCGCTGCGGCGTCAAAAAGAGCACGCGCTCCAGCACCTGCAAAAGCTCATCGTGGCGCCCTTCCTCCTCAAGCTTCGCAGCGCAGAAGCTAAAGGCTTCGATGGCCTGGGCGTTGAGCCCGTCGCGGGTGTAGCGCTCGGCGAGCTGGATGCGCAGACCGACGTCCTCGGGGTCGATGCGCGCCATCTGTTCGAGCATCTGGCGCTGGCGCTCGCCATCGCCCAGCTCTTTGTACATGCGCTGGGCGTGATGGAAGGAGCGCACCGCGTCTTTGAGGCGCCCCAGCCGGAAGTAGCACTCCCCGATGGCGTGGTGCAGAGCGACATCGCTGTCGTCGAGGCGCTGGGCCTGCTTGTAGACGGCGATGGCCTTCTCGTACATGTCTTGCTGGGCGTAGCGGTCGGCTACCGTCTTGTAGGCCGAGAGCGCCTCATCGACACGATCGAGCTTGACGTAGAGGTCGCCGCACTTAAGCAGCGTGCGCAGATCGGAGGGATCGTCTTCGGCCAGGAGAATATACTCCTTGAGGGCCTTATCCCAGTTGCCTTTGCGGATGTGTTTCTGAGCCGCGTTGAGCACTTTGTTGCGGTTGATCGCCACGGAGTTCCCTGCGCGTCGCAAGACGATGAAGCCGGGGGACGGGACGGCAATGGGTGCGGCCGCCCGGCGAGAGTTTCAATAGGCTTCGGGGGGGGTAAAGGCCGATGATACGTTGGCCCTTTCGAGAGCGTCAAGGTGGCCGGTGAGCGCACGCTCACCGGCCCGAAGCCGGGGATAGAATGCATAACCTCGGCTCTTTATTTTCAACGCTTACTTGTTGACGCGCTCCACAAACTCGCCGGTGCGCGTATCGACTTTCACCATCTGGCCGATCTCCATGTAGAGGGGCACCTGCACAGTCAGGCCCGTCTCCAGGGTCGCCGGCTTGGTGGCACCCTGGGCGGTGTCGCCCTTAAAGCCCGGATCGGTCTGGGTGACTTCCAGCACCAAAAAGGTCGGCGGTTCCACGCTGATAGGCTTGTTGTTGTGGAAGAGCACGTCCACCTCAAGGTTGTCTTTGAGGTAGGGGAGCACGTCTTCAACCGCGTCTTTGGACAGGCGAATCTGCTCGTAGGTCGAGGTGTCCATAAAGACGTAAAACGTGTCTTCGGGGTAGAGGTACTGCATGGTGCGAGACTCGAGGTTGGGCGCCTCGACCTTATCGCCAGAGCGGTAGTTCTGGTCGAGTACTCGCCCCGAGATCAGGCTCTTGATGCGGGTTTTGACAAAGGCCACCCCTTTGCCCGGCTTGACGTGCTGGCAGTCGATGATGACGTAGGGCTCACCATCGATCTCGATCTTAAGGTTTTTACGAAAGTCCTGGGTGCTGATCATGGCTCGCTCTCAAAAGGTAGGCGTGCCCCGGCCGGGGGCGTCGTCGGGTGTGGATGAGGCAGGGCAGGCTGGCCACGCGTGTCGGCAGCGCCGCGCGCCGCGTCTCAAAGCAAGCCCCTTCACTTCATTCCGGTTTAGGTGGCCCGCTGCGGGCCTGACTGCTGCGCCATAACTTCAGCGCATCTCGCGCTCAACAAATGGCGAGATCAGACGCAACATCGTCTGACCCCGGTTGACGTCTCCCTCAGCGGTGAGGGCAAGAATAAGCAGATATTCTTCGGCGACCACCTTGGCCAGCGCCGTAATCGATCCGGCGGTGATACTGACCTCGTTGACCTCGCCGACGTCGTAGATCTGCAGGCGGCGAAACTTGTCCAGGAGGTTGCTCAGCTCGATGGCGACTGCGCTCATCTGCGGCAGCTCTTCGTCTTTGTAGACGCTGTCGATGGGAATGCCGTCAAAGCCAATGAGCAGGCAGCCGATGGCGCCCTCGACGTTGTTGACCACGCTGGTCAACTTCTGCTTGAACATGAAACCTCCAAATCTGGCAAACCCCCGGTCTTTGCCGCGGGGCTTTTACGGCGGTGCAGCCGGGCAACTCTCCAACAGAGCGGTGTTCAAGGTCAAGAGCCTACCGCGTCAAATAGGAGCCTGTACAGCGCATTAGCAGGCGGTGACCGCCCCTCAATTGCTTGAGCCTTGCCCGCTATGATACCACCGGCGCCCCCGGCCACACCCCGCGCGCGCGAGGATCGCGCTCGGGCGCCGGCAGGCAACGACTACTGAGACGTAAAGACGCGGCGCGCAGCCGCGATGAGGATAGCATGATGGCGAGAATCGCAGCCGCACTTGTGGTGGCCTTGAGCGCGGTGTTGGTCTTCTGGAGCGCGGGAAACCTCGGGATCTGGGAGCCCTGGGAGTCCGGCGCGCTGCGCCTGGCCATTGAGGTCAGCGAGCCTCCGAGTTCCGCCGCCGGCGATGTCTCCGACGCGTCGGAGGAGGAGCCCGGGGGAGCCGAAGAGGTCGTGGAGAAAGAGGCCTCCGAAGTCTCAGGCAGCCAGGGGCTTGATGCCCGCGCCCGGGCGGTGCTCGGCGAGGAGGAGGGGCGTTTTTCGGGATTGCGTCTGTGGTGGCTCACCCAGACGGTGGATGATGAGCCGGTGGTGGAGTCGGGCGAGGTCGGCCAGGCGGAGCGCGGTGTGCGCGCGTTGATGATGCTCATGGCGCTCTTGCTCGTGGTGGGTGTGGGCCTGTGGGCTCGACGTTATCTGGGGGAGCGGGCCGCGTTGCTCAGCGCAGTGGTGCTGGCGACGACGCCGGCGGTGCTCCTGGGCGCGGTCTTCGTGTCGGGTCCTGTCGCGATGATGTTCAGCTCGGCTCTGGCACTGCTCGGCGTTGTCGGCGCAGCGCTCGAAGAAGCCCGCCGTCGCGAGCGGGGCGAGCTGGCGAGGAGTCGCCCGGCCTCGGTCCTGCTCGGTGTGGGAACGCTGGGGCTTGTGCTCTCGGCCTGGGAAGGTGGCGTCTTCGGCGCGCTGGTGCCCGTGCTCACCGCGCTGGTGGTTGCGCTTCTGGAGTGGCGCAGCCCGCAGGCGGACCGCCCTCTGGTCAGAACGCTCATCGGTTGGCGCGGCGCCCTCTGGGCGGGGGCCGGTCTGATCACCCTGGTGGTACTCGCCGGTCAGACCGGCTGGGCCCACCTGCTCACGCAACACGGCTTTGCCGACAATGTGGACTTCTCCAGCCGCTTTGGCTGGTGGTTGCGCCAGATTGGCTTTGGCTTCTTCCCCTGGTTTGCGCTGGCCTTTGCAGGTTACGGCTACATGAGTCAGCGCCTGGCCGCGAGCGCGCCCGTTGAGGGGAGCGCCACACACTCGGATGCCGACGCTTCGACCGTCTTGATGGCGCGGGTGTTGATGCTCTGGCCGGCGCTTGCCTTTGTTGTGATGGCGGTGGCCGGGCGTTTGGGTCACGCCACCTTTGCGGCCTTTGTACCGCTGGCGCTCGGCGTGGCCTGGGCGCTCTCCGATAAAGACTACTGGGCCAAACTTCGGTTGAAGCCGCAGCTCTATCTTCTGATCGCTCTCAGCGCGATCTTCGTCGTGATGATGCTCGGCAAAGATATCGAGCGCTTCCCGCCGCGCCTGATCGAGCTTGTGACCGCCGGTCAGGACGAGCTGGGCCTGGGTGAAGACTATGAGTACGGCCGCGCGCTCAAGCTCTGGAAGTATGGCTATGTCGCGCTGCTCGCGGCGTATTTTGCCGGGGCCATCAGCTGGCTGGTCTTCTTCTGGCGCGATCTCAAGGTCTTCTGGGGATGGCTCAAGCGGACCTGGCGCGCCTGGCGAAACAAAGGTGAAGGCAGCGCGTCCGATGCGGAGGCGCATCGCGCCGTGGCGGCTGGCGCGGAGATGTCCGACGCGATGTCTTCAACCTCAGCCACACCGATGAGCCCGGGGGAGGCTCGCGCCGCCGAGCGCGAGGCCTACCGCCAGGAAGATGGCAAGCTGGCGAGGCTCGCCGCCTTTGCCGAGGGGTATACTGGTCTGCTCATTGTGGCGACGCTCGGCGCGGTGAGCTGGGCGGTGATTATGATGGGAGTGTTCTTGCCGGACCTCGATTCCAACCTCTCCAACCGCAAGATCGTGGCGAGCTATCTGGAGGCTCGTCAGGATGATGAGCCCCTGCTGCGCTACGGGTATGACACCAGCGACTCCGACTTTTATCTGCGCGGGCTCGAGTCGATCGCGCACGCCCGGGCGTTCAACGCGCGTTTTGAGGATGAGGAGCGCTTCTTTGCGCTGATTCCGCGCGACCGCCTGGCGGCAGTTCACTCCGATGTGCGACGCGCGCATAAGGCCGACCTTGTGGTGGTCGACAACAGCTCGGCCTCCATGGTGCTGGTCAGCAACATGCTCGGGGAGGGCGAAGAGGATCAGAGCCCCCTTGCCGGAGCGCTCCTCGACGAGCTGCCCGACTCGGCCACCCCCCTGAGCGTGAAGGGCGACCCGCAGAGTTCCCCGGCGTTCAACCGTCAGATCGAACTGATTGGCTACGAGCTCAACAAAAAGGCCGAGGGCGATGGGCGACCGCGCTACAGCTGGGGCGAAGAGCTGACGATGACGCTCTACTTCAAGAGCCTGCGACGAGTGACGAGTGAGCAGGAGATCTTCGTGCATATCGATACGCCTGGAAATCGTATCGGCGCTGACCACGATCCGGTGGGTGGCAACTACCCCACCAGCCGCTGGCTTCCCGGCGACATCGTGCGCGACGAACACACGTTGACCATCGATCGCTACTCGACGCCGGGGACCTACACCATCTGGATGGGCTTCTATAAAGGTTCCAACCGCATGGAGGTCTCACCCGACAAGGGTCACGACGGGGAGAATCGGGTGAAGGTGGCGGAGATTGAGATCGAGGCGTTTTGATGCGGCGATTGCATCAGGTGTACGTGGGTTGCCTGGCTCTGGTGATGGTCCTCTGGACCGCTTCTGCTGCGGCTGAAGCGCAGGTTGATGAGGAGGCCATTGAGGCTGATGCTGCGTCTGGCCCCTGTGTGCTGGAGGCGGTCGAGGGGGGCGTGCGCTGCATGGTCGGCGCGCGCGAGGTGGTGGAGCTTGAGCACCCCACGCTCTACGGCGATCCCACGCGCTATCGCGAGCGCCAGGGTGGGCTCCTCCCGGTGGGGCCGGTGCGTCTTGGCGAGCGTTATTATTACGGGGTGCGCGCCGAGCTTTTGGTCTTTGATCCGCACGAAGGCGCGGTGGTCGAGCGCGTGGCGCTGCCCACCACCCTGCGCGAGATCGAGGCGGTGCGGGAGGGTGATACTCCCTATCTGCGACTGCACCTCCAACGTGATCCCGCCCTCGCGCTCCGATACACCCCCGGCACCACCTCCACCGCCGCGGCCTACGGCGGCCCCTGGTCCTGGCCGGAGACGCTCGGCGCGATGCAGGACGCCCTCTGGCGCGAAGAGGTCGCGCTCGGCCGTGAGCCCGGAGCCGTGGAGACCCCCGATCCCGAGCTTGAATCGCAAGAATCCGACGACGCCGCGCTGCTCGAAGCGATGAGCGCGCGCGCCGAGCGCGACCGCACCAACATCTACTACGCGCTCTACCGCGCCGAGGCCTTGCTGCGACTTGCCCGGGGTGAGGAGGCCGAAAGCACCGCATGGCAGGCCGCTGAGCGCGATGCGCCCTGGTACGATCTTCTGCGCGCCAGCGCCCGACTGCATTACCTCGGGCTGGATGCGGCCGCCGACCTGGCGATGGGGCGCGGCATCGACGCGATGCATGAGGCCGGTGTGCGCTCCGGGGCGATCACCAGCCCGGTCGCGGCGAGTTTTATGTTCATCTGGTTGCGCGAGGCCCTGGATCGTATCGCGGGCGCGCCACGTGGCGAGGGCGACGATGCGGTGGCCGCAGCGGCCGAGGTGTTGAACCGGGCCGAAGAAGCCATGCCCAACGCCGAGGGGTTGCGCGCGGCATGGCGGGCGCTTGACGCCGAGAGCGTCGCGCATCTGACGCGCCCCGGTCTCGGCGCGATGGTGGAGGAGGCGGTCGACGACGTTGATACTCACCTGGTCATCGGTCTGGGGCTTTTGCTGGCGATGCTCGGTGGTGGCGCGGTGGTGGGGCTGGGCCGCGGTCGCGGCCGCTGGGTGGCAGCCGATGTGGTGGTGTTAGCCTCATTGCTGGCGATCAGCGCCTGGAATCTTGGCGAGTTGGGGAGGGCGGCGCAGCGTGCGGCCGTTGTGTGGGAGGCGCCGGTTGAGATCGGCAGCGACGCGCTCAACGCGCCCGGGGCCCGGGCCTGGATCGACGGGTTGGCTGACTCCGGCGCGAGCTCCCAGCTCCGAGAGATCATTGGCGCGCAAGAACTCGCCATGACCCGGGGGCGACCCTTTGATGAGGGCATCGAGGACACGACCCTGGTGCGCCTGCTCGAAGACGCCCTCCACGCTCACCTTGACGTCTACGCCATCGATTCGCCGGCGGAGCTCGAGGTGTCGCCGGCGTTGCGTGAGGAGTTCGGGTGGCTCGATGCGGTGCGCGCCATCGATCTTCGGGGCGCACGAGGACTGCTTGTGGCTGGCGGACTCGTGCTCAACGCCTTGATGCTGGGCGGACTTGTCTGGGTGCTTCTGGGTCGATCGCCAGCGCTGGGTCGCAGGTTGCGGGGGTGGTGGCCCGGAGCGCCGGCGGCGCTGGGACCGGCGCGCGTGGGCGTGTGGGCGGCCTTTTGTGTGGGCCTGGTCGGGGTGACGCCGCTCGCCAGCGCGGTGCACGGGGTCTGCGGAGAGGTGTGGGCCGGCTACTACGGGCTGGCTCCTCTGGCCGAGGCCCCCGGGCCTCAGTCCTGGGCGGTGATGCTTCTGGTCGGCGCGCTGGGTCTGCACCTGGGGGCGGTGGTCTGGGAGCGGAGCAATGAGGCTCGCCGGGCTCGCCGGATGCCCTCCGAAGCCCCTGTTGACGCGACCTGAGGCAGGTCGACGTCGTTTGCGCTGAGCGTTGCTCCCCGACGCTCAGCGTTCTTGGATGCCCAGAATCTCGCGGGCCTCAGCCGGGGTGGCCGGCTCCCGACCCACCTCCCGGGCCAGCTGCGCCATCGCCTCAATGAGCGGGCCGTTGCCGTCGACCTTGCCGCCATCGGGCAGGTAGAAGGTGTCTTCGACGCCGGTGCGCAGGTTACCCCCGAGCTCGGCGGTGCGCCGGTGAATCGGCCAGACCTCCTGACGCCCGATCACGATCGACTGCCAGGGGCGCTCTCCGGGCATCTCATCGAGAAGGATCGGTAAAAGATCGACGCGGGCGGGCATGCCGCTTGCTACCCCCTGCACCAGGCTCACGGTGTAGGGGGGCTCTAAGATGCCGTGGGCCTCAAACATCGCCAGCGAGCGCAGAATCCCGGTATCAAAACACTCGCACTCGGGAACGATGTTGTGGATGTGCATCACCTCCAGAAAGGCGCTGATCTTGGAGACCGGGTTGTCAAAGAGCATCGGCGCCCAGGCCCATTGCCCGTCGCTGCGTACCTTGAGGTAGTTGAGTGAGCCGGCGTTGAGCGCCGCCATCTCCGGCTCAATGGCCTCCAGGCAGGCGCGCGGTCCGTTGATCTCGTCGCCCACCACCCCGGTCGTCAGGTTAAGGATCAGGTCGGGCGCGGCCTCTTTGATCGCGTCGACCACCTCTCGGGCAAGCTCAACCTCCCAGGAGGGAAGCCGCCCGCTGGCCTGATCGCGAAGATGCAGGTGCACCACCGATGCCCCGGCGTTGTAGGCCGCGCGCGCCTCGGCGGCCATCTGCGCCGGGGTGTAGGGCACCGGGTGCTGCGCCGGGTCGGTGAGCACGCCGTTGAGCGCGCAGGTGATCACAACGGTGTCGGGGCTCGCTGCCATATCAGGTGCTCCGCAAATCAGGCCAAGACGTCGGCGTGCTCTAAGGTGGAGGATGCGCGATCGTTTTTATCGAAGAACGTCATGCTGCGGTAGGGGGGGAGGGCATCTCGATGCAGGCATCATTGAGTGCGTACTCTTTAAACTCCGGTGAGAATTCGCTTTTCGCGCACGTCATCCTCTCCGCGAAGCGCGCGATGTGAAAGACGCAAGCGGGATCGTTTCAGGCAAAAAACAACGGCCTCCCCGAAGGGAGGCCGTTGTTCATGACGCTATGTCGAAGCTGCAACGCATCGCGAAGACGCGATGCGTTGCCCGCCGATCAGTAGCGGTAGTAGTCGGGCTTGAAGGGGCCCTCGATGTCCACGCCGATGTACTCGGCCTGGGAGTCGTTGAGTTTGGTCAGCGTGGCGCCGAGCTTGTCGAGGTGCAACTTCGCGACCATTTCATCGAGGTGCTTCGGAAGGGTGACAACATCCTTACCGTAGCTCTCGGCGTTGGCGTGAAGCTCCATCTGCGCAAGCACCTGGTTGGTGAACGAAGCGCTCATCACGAAGCTGGGGTGGCCGGTGGCGCAGCCCAGGTTCACCAGGCGGCCTTCGGCCAGGATGATGATGGAGTTGCCCGTTTCCTTGAACTTCCACTCGTGGACCTGCGGCTTGATCTGGATCTTTTCGACTTCGCCGCGCTCGCGCATCGCTTCGAGACCGGCCATGTCGATCTCGTTATCGAAGTGGCCGATGTTGCAGACGATCGCGTTATGCTTCATCCGCTTCATATGGTCGGCGGTGATGACGTTGAAGTTGCCGGTGGCGGTCACGTAGATGTCGTAGCCCAGCTCCAGAGCCTGCTCCATCGTGATGACGTCGAGGCCGTGCATGCAGGCCTGCAGCGCGCAGATCGGGTCGATCTCGGTGACGGCCACGCGAGCCTTCTGGCTGGAGAGCGACTGCGCCGAGCCTTTGCCCACATCGCCGTAACCGGCGACCAGGGCGCGCTTGCCGGCGAGCATCACGTCGGTGGCGCGCATGATGGCGTCGACCAGGGAGTGACGGCAGCCGTAGACGTTGTCGAACTTGCTCTTGGTGACCGAGTCATTGACGTTGATCGCCGGGAAGAGCAGCGTGCCGTCCTTTTGCGACTGGTAGAGACGATGCACGCCGGTGGTGGTTTCCTCGCTCACGCCACGGACGTTGGGCGCGGTGCGGCTCCAGTAGCCCTTATCGAGGGTCTGAAGCTCCTTGAGCACCGAGAGCACCACGCGGAACTCCGCGTTGTCGGTGGAGGAGGGGTCGGCGCTGATGTTGTTCTGCTCAAACTCATAGCCTTTGTGCACGAGCAGAGTGGCGTCGCCGCCGTCGTCGAGGATGAGGTTGGGGCCCTTGCCATCCGGCCAGTTCAGGGCCTGGAAGGTGCACCACCAGTACTCTTCGAGCGTCTCACCCTTCCAGGCGAAGACGGGCACGCCCTGAGGGTTATCGACGGTGCCTTCGGGGCCGATGGCCACGGCGGCAGCAGCGTGATCTTGCGTCGAGTAGATGTTGCAGGAGGCCCAGCGCACGTCGGCACCCAGCGCGACCAGCGTCTCGATGAGCACGGCGGTCTGAATGGTCATGTGCAACGAGCCCATGATGCGCGCACCTTTAAGAGGCTGCTCGGCACTGTGCTGCTCGCGAAGGGCCATCAGACCGGGCATCTCAGCTTCGGCCAACTCGATCTCTTTACGGCCAAAGGCCACCGTTTCGGGGCTGAGGTCGGCGACCACAAAGGGGTCGTCGCTCAGGAGCGGGCGGCCGGTGTTCATGAAAGGGGGGATGGCATCGACGGGCGAGCTGGTCATGTGAAGCTCCCTGCAAAGAGGTGGGTATAGTGTAAGACGCGCCGGGGCGCGGAAGTTCTGAGGGCTCTGGTCTCGCGGATCAGGGGCCGGTGCTCTTCGCGAAAGTGCAAGGCACCGCAAAGCTGTGCAGCAACTCGCCGAAGTCAACACCTTTCGCGAAAGCGGCCAGCGACTCTGGCCAAAGGGTTGACCAAAAGTGCTTATTCCTGTCAAGCACGCGCCTCAGATCACTGCGTTGACGGCGGCCTGAGTAAGATCGGAGACCGGGTTGGCATCGCGATGAAGATCACCGGTTGCCGGCGTGCTGACAGGTGCCCACATTCTCGCCGACCTCTTTGAAACAGACCTGTAATTCGGTGCAGTTATGCTCCGAGAGGCACCCTCCGCTGCACTGCCCGAAGTAGTCGCTGGAGCAGTACTGGGAGGGGTGGCAGATCGCAAAGCGTGAGGGGTTATCCGGGTTGCCGCAGGCGGTATAGCCCGGCTCTAGATCTTCGCCGCGGCGCCGCTCCTCATAGGTGGTGTGGTCGATGCAAGTGCCCACGCGCTGGCTGCCTGTCTTCAGGCAAAACTGCTCGTGGCTGCAGTTATCCTGTGAGAGGCATCCGTTGTGGCAGATGCCCAGAATCTGCGAGCTGCAGTACTGAGAGGGGTGGCAGATGACCCCGCGGCTCGGCTCGGGGAAGTCGTTGCAGGGGGTGTAGCCCTGGGCCAGCGCGCGGCGCTCGTTTCCCGGGCCGGACTCGGCGTCCATCAGGGGGCCGCAACCGCCTGAAAGCAGTGCGATCCACGAGCTCGTCAGCAGCAGGGCGAAGTTAGAGCGCAGGAGGGTGAGCATCATTGACTCAGTGCGAAATTCGCCAGGGGCGAAGTGAATAGGGGGCAAGGTGTCATCGTTGGTATGTGCGCATCAGACGGTGTGTCACACCCGGGCATTCAATGCTCCGGCATCTCGGTCACAATGCCCACGAACGAGGGATGGCTCCGGGCCGTCGAAACTCCGATCGTGCGCGGGCTGGCAGACGTCGCGAACGTTGACCCTGAGCGGGCCTCACCATAAAGTGGATCGATGTGCCCGACGATCGATGGAGCTCAATCCCGCCCGACTTCCATGAGGTGTCTGGCTGGCCACACCCCGGCGCTTTGACGACGCATAAAAAGAACCACGCGGAACGCGCGCTCTCTCCCGGTCGAGATGCGCGCGGGACCGAGGCATCAATGACCCTTTATTGTCCACAATGTCAGCAGCGCTTTGATGGCGATCTGGAGATCTGTCCCTCCGACGGCAGCCGCCTTTTTCATCTGGATTCGCCGGACGCTGTTCCCGATCCGCTCCTGGGGCAGGTGATTGATGAGCGCTTCCGCATTGAGCGGTTGCTTGGCGTGGGCGGCATGGGCGCGGTCTACGCCGGGGTGCAACTCTCGGTGAATCGCGAGGTCGCTATCAAGGTGCTGCGTCCCGAGGTGAGTGACCGTGAGAAGGCGCTTGAGCGCTTCTTTCGCGAGGCCAAAGTGGTCTCGGAGCTCAGCCACGCCAACATCGTCAGCCTTTTTGATTTTGGTCAGGACCGTCAGCGCGACCTTCTCTACCTGGTCATGGAGCTTGTGCGGGGTATCAGTCTGGGCGACCTGTTGGAGCGCGGGCGCTTTCGCGTCAACATGGCGTTGGAGGTCGTCTACCAGGTCTGCGGCGCACTGACCGAGCCCCACGCACGCGGAATCATTCACCGCGACTTAAAGCCCGATAACCTGGTGATGCTGCCCGTCTCCGATGGCACGGTGCAGGTCAAGGTGCTCGACTTCGGGATTGCGCGTGCGCTGGAGCAGAGCACGCAGATCACCAAGACCGGTATGATCTGCGGCACGCCCGCCTACATGGCACCGGAGCAGGCGCAGAACCATGCGATCGACGGTCGAACCGACCTCTACGCGCTGGGCATCATTCTCTATGAGATGCTCAGCGGCATGGTGCCTTTTACCGGCGACACCAGCCTTCAGATTCTGTTCAGCCACGTGCAGAAGAGCCCGCCTTCGTTGCGTCATATGCTCCCGGCGGGCAGCCTCCCCGACGACATTGAGGCGCTTTGCTACCGTATGCTGAGCAAGGATCCGGTTGAGCGCCCGGGCTCCGCGCGCGAGGTGCGCGATGAGATCGATCAGCTGCGGATGCGCCATCAGCTTCGTCCGGTGCGTCTGGATGTCGATCGGCAGGATCTGGGGGCCTTTGAGCCCTGGTTGATGCCTCACCTTGAGGGGGCTGGACGCGGCGGTCTTAGCGCGACGGAGGCGCGGCGTCAGGTGCCGCAGACCGGCGGCTTTGGGGTGGCTCCGAGGACGGGGGAGCTGGAGTCGATGCCGACGATCGAACGCCACACCCCGACCGACATCGACCGGGTGCGGGTGGGCGCCGACGCCCGGGCGTTTAGCAGCACTCAGCCTCAGTTTCAGGCCTCGCCGGCGGCAGAAGCGCCCAAACAGCCACGCATCGATACGATCACCGGAGAGTCGGGGATCCAGGGGCCTCTGGCGGTGATCGGCGGGGACGGCTCCAACACGCTGACGATGGACGTCAAAGGCCAGGGGCGAGCGCGCCTGGGGCTTATCGTGGCGTTCATCGTGGTGTTGGTCGGCGGTGGGGCGGTGGCCGCCTTGACGCTCGGCGATGATACCGCTGTTGAGGCGGATGTTGAGGTTGTGGCCCGGGCGGAAACGCCGGCTGCAACCGAATCTGCTCCGGTGCCCGGGCCTTCCGAAGATGTCCTTCATGCCGAGAGTGCGGGTGCTCAGGTGGGGCTGGAGGCGGTGATCGCCGCGCGAATCTTCACCGCTGAGACGGCCGCTGTGGCCCACATCGCCGAGCAGACCGCGCGCAAGAAGGCGATCTCGAGTCAAGAGCAGCGGAAGCGCCCGCGGGTCAGCGCCAGTGCGGCCGCTGAGGCCCGCGCCGCCGAGCGTCAGCGGGCCATCGACGAGGCCCGAGCCGCCGAGGAGGCTCGCCAGGCTGCCGCCCGGGAGGCCGCCGCTGAGCGCGAGGCCCGCGCTGCTGAGCGCGCCCGCAAGGCCGCCAAGGCCCAGGAAGATTCGTCGAGTACCGACTCCGCCCTGCGAGACAGATTGCGCCGGTTGCGCTCCGGGGAGTAACACCGTCGCTTTGGGTGCGTCTCGGTGATTCAGTGACAGGATGATGTTCATGAAGATGCGAGTGTGTGGGGCGGTGCTGGCCGCGATGGTGGTCTGGCTTTGCAGTGCGACGGCCTTTGCTGCTGATCCCGACCAGATCTTTGACGAGTTGAGTGAGGCGGAGAAGGTCGAACTCATCGAACTCATCGATGCGGGGAGCGCTGCCTATGATGACGGGCTGTTTCAACAGGCCGCAGACAGCTTCCATCAGGCCTACGAGCTGGTGCCCCTCCCGGACTTTCTCTACCGCCTGGGACTTGCCTACGAGCGCCTGGGCGAAGATGCCCGCGCCGTCGAGTATTACCGAAGTTTTCTCAACCAGGTGCCGCAGGCCGAGGAGCGCGGGCGCATTGAGAGCACCATCGAGGTCATTGAGCGTCGGTTGGCTGCGCGGGCCAAGACCGCCGTTGAGGTGATCACGCGCCCCGAAGGGGCGCGCGTCTACGTCGACTCCAAAGAGTCGGGCATGCGCGGGGTCACCCCGATCGATCTCAACGTGGAGGCCGGGAGCTACACCCTCTTTATTGAGCTCGAAGGTTATGAGTCCGTCGAGGAGCGCGTGCAGGTGCCCGAGGGGCAGACCGTGGTACTGCGCCTGGGGCTGGAGCCCGAGGGCGTAGTCGGCCCGGCGGAGTCATCATTTATGCGCTCGGCCTGGGTGCCAGCCAGCCTGGCGGTGGCGGGTGTGGGAGCTTTGGCGCTGATGCCTGTTTTCAGAAGCCAGGCGGAGGCAGCCGGTCGAGAGAGCGAAGAGATTCGGCAGAGACCCGAGGGACGCACCGCTGCCAACAACGCCGCCAAAGAGGCCGCTGACCGCCGCGAAGCAACCTACAACGGCCTGGCCATCGCCTCGCCCATCATCGGCGCCCTAGCGTTGACCTCGGCCGGGGCGATCCTGATGTGGCAGCTCCTCTCCGATGATCCGGCGGAAGAGCGCGGCGTTAGCGCGATGGGCGTCGGTCCGATGGGCGAAGATGGCATGGGCGTAGGAATTCAGGGGCGCTTTTAACTCGCTGTGACTCGTCCTCCTTCTACCCAAGAGAGTGCCCGCGCCGCCGAAGTGATCGCGCGCACCGAAGCCTTATTGAGCGGCGCGCTGGCGCGCGGCGAGTCGGTCGATAATGCCGCCTGGCACCGCGCTCTTATCGTGGCGGCGGCCGGCCGCCGTGCACGCCTGCTTGAGGTGAGTGAGGCGGGCCTGGAGGCCGGTGATGCCCTGAGCGCCGCATCCCGGGCCGACCTCCTGGAGTGGCCGGCGGGGCTCTTTGGCGATGCTCATGTGCTCGGATGGATTCACCAGGGGTGGTCCGCGCTGGGGCGGCTCAAGAGTTTTGAAGCCCACGTCCAGCGGGGGGAGCGCCACGGCTCGGCGACGGTCTCGACGCAACTCTATACGCCGCGCTGGGTGGCCGATGCGCTCGCAAGGGGCGCGCTCAAAGGCGCCGATCTTAGCTGCGTGCGTGTGCTCGACCCGGCGGTGGGGGGCGGGCAGATGCTGCTCTCCGCACTCGCTGCACTCATCGATAAGGGTCTGGAGCCCGCCGAGGCCGCCACTCGCCTGTGGGGGTGGGAGCTCGATCCGCGAGCGGCCGAGGTGGCGCGCTGGACCCTGAAACTGGAGGTGGCGGGTCGGCTGGGCGGTCGTGACCGTCTGCTTGAAGCGCGGCTTGATGCGCAGGTGGTGTGCCGCGACGCGCTGCGCGGCGACGCCCCATCCTATGAGGTGGTGCTGACCAACCCGCCTTATATGGGCTGGCGCTCTATGCCGGCGGAGCTGCGCGAGCATCTCAAGGCCCACTATACTCCCTTTGAGCGCGATCTTTACGCCGCCTTTATCAAGCGTTGTCAGGACCTGGCGACGCACGCGGTGGGGCTGCTCGTGCAGCAGGGCATCTTTTATCTCAAGCGTTTTGAGGCCGCGCGCGCCGAGTTGATGTCGGCCGGAGCGCTCACCGACTTTTTGCACCTGGGCCCGGGGGCCTTCTGGGGCTTGAGCGGGGAGAAGGCCAGCGTGGTCGCGTTTGTGCAGCGCCTGAATGCCGACAGCGACGCGCCCACGCGGGTGTGGGATCTGCGTCAGGCGCACGACCCTTCAGCCAAGGCGCAGCTTTTTGCCCGGACCACGCCCCGGGCTTTTGTGGCACGTCGGGCCGCCTCGGTGCCCGGCCGTCCCTTTTGCTATGAGCTGCCCGAGGGGCTCTTGCGTTGGTTTGACGAGGCTTCTCCGCTCTCGACGATCGCCGAGGTGCCCGGGAGTCAGAACAAGACCGGTGCCAACCGCAGCTATGTGCGTCCCTGGGCCGAGGTCAATGCCGCCGAGATCGCCTCTGCTCCCGGGCTTTTTGAGCCGCCTTCGAACGCCAATACTGAGCAGCCGGGACGCTGGCGTTTCTACAGCAAAGGCGGACGTTTTGCCCCCTGGTGGGGCAACTGGGATTGGGTTGTGGACTGGTCCGATACGGCGCGTGATTTTTATGCGACCAACCGCACCTCCAACCTGCTCAGTGAGCGCTACGTGGGGCGCGAAGGCATCTGTTATACCGACTTTGCCGGGGGGCGATTTAACGCCCGCTGGATGCCTCCCGGGTGTGTCTTCGATATGACCGGGCCGGCGGTCTTTGTGCGTGAGCAGTGGTTGGCGGGGTTGAGCTTTGAGGAGCGCAACGCGGCTCTGCTGGGCATCCTCAACAGCGCGCCGGCGCGGCGTTTGCTCAAGGCGCTCAACCCCACGCTTCACTTTCAGGCCCGGGACGTGCGCGCGCTGCCTATCCCGCAGGTCGACGAGGCCTGGGCGCGTCATATTGCCGGCCTGGTCCTGGAGATCGTCGATGGCGTGCGGGTGCTGCACCGAGGGGTGCAGGGCGATATTCTCGCTTCAGCGCCGGGGCTCTCCAGGGCGCAGGCCCGGGCGTTGCTCGCACATCTGGGCGAGCTGGAGACCGCACTGGAGGCCGAGATCGCCGCGCTCTATCAGGTTGCGGTGAGACCGCTGGAGCGGACCTCGCTGATGCACCACCACGCTCTTGTGCCCTGAGCGAGGCGGTGGATTCAACCCATGCGGGTGAGGCGAAAGTAGACGGCGGTGACCAGGGTGTCGACGCGTTCCGGCCAGTCAGGATAGGCGGCGGTGAGCTCGTCGAGGCGCGCGTCAAACTGGCGCAAAAGACTGCGTTGGTCGCTTAAGACCTGGTTGACCTGAGACCATCCCGCCGCGCTGAAGAGGGTGCGGCGGCGGGCGAAGTCGGCCTCGATCTGGCGCACGTTGGTGCGGCTGGAGGCGATGAATTCGCGGTGGTCGGCGATCTGGTCGGGCATCGCCGCCAGGCGCATACGCAGGCTGCCTTTGAGCTGGCGAATCTGGTCGATGAGAAAGAGCAGGCGCAGCGCGTCGTTGCGTGCCTCCAGGGGCATCAACGCGATCTCGGCGTTGAGGCGATCGAGGTGCGCCGGTCGGCAGGTCAGGGGTACGGCGCTGCCGGGTATCGGCGCGGCGCGTTCGTTGCCGCTGTACTCGGTGTTGAGGCAGGCCACCGCCACCAGCCGAAAGAGATCGATGGGAAACGCCTCGTCGTGCTCGCGCCTGGTCAGCGTGGAGAGCGAGAGGAGCAGGCTGTCCAGGCGCTCAATATCCTGGATGATCGCCGACTCGGCCTCGTGCACCGAGGCCAGGCGCGTGACCGTCGCGTTGCGATCGAGCTCCAGGTCGGGGGGAGGCGGGTCGGGGACGCTGGCGCAGGAGACAAAAAGCAGCCCGGTCAGTGCGATAAAAAGCAGCGAGGCAAAACGCATGAGGTGTCTCGGTGCAGCGAGCGCCGGCGGCGAAGGGCCGGCGCTCGCTCGCTGCGAGGGTGAGGCTCAGGAGCCCTCAAAAACATCGTCGGGCACCGAGGGCAGCTCTTCGATGTTGGGCATCAGGATAATCTCAATGCGGCGGTTGAGCGCGCGGGCGTCACGATCTTCGTTATCGGCCACCGGGTCAAACTCCCCGTAGCCGGCCGCCGCCAGGTTGGTGGGATCGACGCCCTGCTCCTGCAAAAATTTAACGACTTCCACCGCGCGGGCCGTCGAGAGCTCCCAGTTCGAGGAGAAACGTCCCGAGCTGATCGGCACATTGTCGGTATGGCCGGCCACCAGAAAGTTGCGATCGTCGACCTCTTGCAGGACCGCGGCAAGTTCCTGGAGCGCCAGGCGACCGTCGTCTTTGATATCGGTGCGACCCGAGTCGAAGAGGATGTTGTCGGCCAGTTCAATGACCATGCGACCCTCGCGAATCTTCACGGTGAGCTGACCGGATTCAACCATCGAGGCCAGGCGGCTGGCCAGATTGCGATACTCTTTGAGGCGTTCCTCGGTCTGGGCGCGGGCCCGACGTAGCTCGTCGAGCTCGGTGCGGGAGGCCTCCAGGGCTTCTTCCAGGCCGCCTGCGCGCGACTCGTAGAGGTCGAGGTCGCCGCGGGCCTCGCTGAGCTCGGTCTCCAGGGCGAGCTTGTCGTTCTCGAGCCTGGCGATGCGGGCCTCCAGCGTCTCGATCTGGCCGCGCAGCTCTTCTTCCACCTCGGCCTTCTCGCGCTCGGTGGTGGCCAGCGCGACCTTGGTGTTCTCCATATCGCGCAGCATCGCTTCGTGTTCATCTTTGGGGACACCGCAACCAACAAGCAACGAGGCGGCGATCAGGGCGATAAACGTCTTTTGCATGACGTACTCCTGGCAAGTTGTACCATCGACGTGCAGAGTTCCTCTGGCCGCGCGAGCTCGCCCGCTGAGGTGGGACGTCATCTTCATCAGCGCTGGCAAGGGGAGGGACATAGCGGCAAGGGTAGCGTCAACCGGGGGTGGGGGAGAAGGGTGTCAACGCTGGTTTTACGTTCTTTTTCACGCCGTGGTTGCGCTTAAGCGCTCCAGGTGGCGTTTGAAGCGCTCGACGACCCAGAGGTGAAAGATGGCCTGGGTGAAGCGGTAGAGCACCCAGGGGAGGCGAGGCTCGAAGTCGTGAATGGCGACGATGATGCGGTCGGTGTGGGCGATCTGGCGAAACTCCAGGCGTCCCTGCCGGGTTTGGCGCGCGAGCAGACCGCCGGTGATCCAGAAGAGCTGGCGGTCGGAAGCGCTGACTTCGGGAGCCAGGGTCAGCTCGAGGATGGGCCAGGGGAGAGGACCGATGAAAAATCGCGCCACCGAGCCGCCCTCATTGTCGTGGGTATGTGTGGCACGGATCAGAAAGCGCAACGCGGTTGGGAGCCAGCGCACGTATTCGTGGGCGGTCCAGCGGGCGTCACGCCCGGCAGGCAGCGGAAGTCGTTGTACGGAGCGCACCAGCGAGGGCAAGGGCGGCAGAGATGCGGCACCTCTGGCGGGCACATTGGCGTCTTCGTCGGGTTGAAGGCAGGCATCGAGTGCATCGTCAAGCGCCGTAAGGGGACGGTGGCAGACGTTCTCAAAGGGGAAGTCGCGGGAGTGGCGAGTGGGGGTCTGCAGAAGTTCCTGGAGGATGTCGAGCCACTCTTCGCCTACCGGAGAGGGAGAGGGGGCGAGTGAGGCCACCATGCCGGGCGCTCGCCAGGTGAGTGATTGCTCCTGGCGCGCAGCGAGTGCTTCGACGAGGTCTTTGAAGCTGAGTGCCCGGGGGCCGTGAAGGGCGTAGCTACCCTTGAAGGCGTCGGGATTGGCCAGGATGGCGAGGCAAGCATCGACCGTATCGCGCATGGCGATCGGGGCGACCTCGGCACGATAATAGGGTTTGAGAGTGGGGCGGGCGTGGCTTGCCAGGGCCAGCATCTGGTGGGTCAGGGCGCTGCGAGGGTCGAGGATGATGGGCAGGCGAAGGGTGATGACGGGCACGCCGTGGGCGCCGAGCGCGTCGGTGATCTCGCGGGTGCGGCCCAGATCGTGGGCGGCGTTGGGTGGGGTGTCACAGCCCACGTAGAGGATGTGCGAGAGGCGGTGATGGGCGGCCGCGCGTCCGAAGTTGTCGGCGCAGAGGACGTCGAGGTCTTCGAGGCGAGCCTGGGTCAGGCGCGCGCGAAAGCGCGACTGATGGATGGCGTAGACCGCAAGTTCGGTGTCGCGGAGTCCCTCGAAGGTTTCTTTGCGGGAGAAGAGGTCGACCTGGCGCGTGATATCGACTTCGGGAAGCGTTTGGTCGGGGCGACGAGTCAGGCCGATGGTGTTGTAGTGGTGCGGGAGCCGGGCAATCAGCGCGCGGCCGAGCGCGCCGCGTGCGCCGGCGATCGCCAGCCGGCGGCGCTTGGAGTCTGCGGGAGGCGTCTCATCCGGGGGGAGGGGTGTGATCACTGCTGGGGTCAAAGCTCGGCGTGGGGGCGTTGAGGGGCGGTTCGATCAGGGCGGAGACAATCTCGACGAGCCGCTCCGGCGTAAAGGGCTTTTCTAAGAATGGAGCGTCGAGGTCGATTCCGCGCTCCCGACATACCGACTCGTGATCGTGGCCTGAGATATAGAGTACGTGGGTGTTGGGATGGGTCTTAAGGACCCGTTCGGCCAGCTGGCGTCCGTTCATCCCGGGCATCGTCACATCGGTGAGGATAAGATCGAGTGCGCCGGGGTGAAGCTCGGCGATCTCGACACCTTCGGCCGGAGAGCTCGCGCTGAGCACGCGGTAGCCGGCGGTGCTCAGCACCATGGTGGCCAACTGGCGAAGATCGGTCTGATCTTCGACCAGCAATATGGTCGGCGTAGGCGCCGGGCTCTCCTCGGCTCGAGCTGCGTCGATACGCGGGGCGTAGATCAAGAACGAGGTGCCTTTATCGCTCTGGCTGACCACGTCGATCACACCCCGGTGTTGGCGAAGAATACCCTGGGAGGTGGCCAGTCCGAAGCCGTGGGTCTTGTCGGAGCTTTTGGTCGTGAAGTTCGAATCGAAGACCCGGGAGACGACTTCCTCCGGGATGCCATAGCCGGTGTCTTCGACCTCGACGAGGACAAAGGGGCCGGGCTCAATGTTGAGCCGGGCTGCGGCGCGCTCATGCAGCTGAATGTTGCGGGTGCGCACGGTGAGTCGGCCGCCCTGGGGCATGGCCTCACAGGCGTTGATGACGAGGTTCATGAGAACCTGTTTAAACTGAGCGGCATCAAAACATGTTTCGCCCAGGGCTTCGTCGAGCGAGAGGTTGAACTCGATGTCGTCGCCGGTGACCCGGCGCAACATCGACTCGATGTCGCGTATCGTCTCGTTGAGCACCATGCGGGTGGGCGAGGGCGCGCGCTCGCGACTGAACGCCAGAAGCTGGTCGATGAGTTCGGAGGCGTGATGGCCCGCCTTATTAATCTGCTGGGCGTGGGCGAAGAAGGGGTTGGAAGAGGGGAGCTGGTTCATCGCCAGCTTGGAGTAGCCGATGATCAGCGTGAGCAGATTATTGAAGTCGTGGGCGATACCGCTGACCAGCCGTCCGAGCGCCTCCATTTTATGGGCCTGGCGGAGCTGGTCCTGAAGTGCGACGCGCTCGCGTTCCGCGTGTTGCTCATCGTTGATGTCCATCACGATGGTGCGGCTACGCGCGGGGGTGTCCTCATTCCCTTTAACCATCACGCTGGTCAGACGAAGGTGGGTCTGCCCCCCATCGGGAAGGCGAGCAACCACGTCGCATTTTTGCAGCTCGCCGGAGCTGAAGGTGCGCGCCAGGTGAGCCTGAAAGCGCTCGCGGCTTGAGGGCGTGAGCAATTCCCCGAATGAGGCGTGAAGGAGTTCCTGGCGGGTCAGCTCCAGATGGTCGGCGGCCATGAAGTTTAGCTCATCGATCGATCCCTCTGCGGTCAGCGAGGCGTAGCCGATCGGGGCGTGAAAGTAGAGATCAATGTAGCGCTCGCGCGTCGATTCCAGCTGGGATTGGCAGCGCTTGAGTTCCTTATTTTGAAGTTCGAGCTCGATATGATGGAGCTTTAGCTCACGAATCAGCTCTTGAGGATCGCGCGCGGATATGCCCTTCTCATCGCCCTTGCTCAGCAACGCCTCGGCCTGTGCACGAAGGTCGAGTTGAGAGAAGCCTGCGATGCCGCTTTCATTTGGATTCATAGCGTTACCGTGGGCAAACAAAAAAGGTCAGCCAGAGGGTGGACGCTCCCCGCCACGAGATTCAACGCGGTACAGACGGCGCTTGTTTAAGAAGACCCCCAGATTATGACAGAAAACGTTGACGTGCAACCGTCTTAGCTTCTCTGCACCCGGGCTTTTGTTAGTGTCGGCGGGAGTAGATGCTATGTTTGGCGTCAACCAGTGCGAAGAGGGCTGGCAGCGAGGCGGCGGACTCGTAGGCGCCCAGAAAGAGCAGCCCTTCGGGGTGGAGCGCGTCGTGAAGGCTTTGCAGCAGGTGCAGCTGCGCCGGGGGCTTGAGGTAGATGAGCAGGTTGCGACAGCAGATCAGATCGAAACGCCTCGGCGGCAGCCCCTGCAACACGTCGCTCACCTGGTAGTGAATGCGCTGCTGGTAGTGATCCAAAAGGTAAAAGCCGTGGGGAGAGGGCCCGAAGAACTGGCGGCGGATCGAAGCGGAGAGGTCTCGGAGTTGCTCGGTGGTGTAGACGCCTTCACGCGCTGCGTTGATGGCATGGGGGTTTATGTCGGTGGCGAGCAGGGGCTCAGGCCGGGGGAGAGCAAGCGCCTGGCAGAGCCGCTCCAGGAGAATAAAGATCGAGAGGGCTTCCTGGCCGGTGGAGCAGGCCGCTACGTAGACGCGCAGCGGATCGGAGCGTTGGCGAAAGCGTCGGGCAAGCTGGTGGGCGAGCGCTTCAAAGGCCTCCGCATCGCGAAAGAATCGGGTCACGCCTACAAAGGCCTCATTGAGCGTTGCGCAGGCCTCCAGGGGCTCAACGTCCAGATAAGCGAGGTAGGCCTCAAAGGAGGGCAGGTTTAGCGCCTGCAAGCGACGCTCAATGGCCTCACGGATGTGCTCAGTGCGATAGGGGGCCAGATATTCTCCCGAGAGGTTTGCGACGCGGGAGATGATCTGGCCGAGGGGGTCATGTCCAATGCGAAGGGTGTGCATCAGGCCAGCTTCAGGTAGTCGGCGGGAGCGGGGAGGTGGTTTAAGCCCATGCGTTCGCCATGGGCGAGGGCGGCGATGACGGAGGCCTCGTCGAAGGCCGCACCGACGAACTGCAGGCCAAAGGGAAGTTCCTTGTGGCGGCCAATGGGGAGGCTGCCGGCGGGAAGTCCGCTGATGTTGGCCAGAAAGGTAAAGCGGCACATGTCGCGGGTGCCCTGATCGTCGAGCAGCTCCGCGCCGGTGAGGCTTAAGTCGTAGGGGAGTGCGGTGGTGCGTGTGGTGGGCAGTGCCAGCAGGTCGACGTCGTCGAGATGGTCGCGCAGGTGCTCCTTGAGACGTTCGCGGGTGCGCTGGGCGGCAAAAAACTCATCGGTGGTGATGGTGCGTAGCGAGGCCATCATCACGCGCACTTCCTCCGAGAAGTCATCGGGGTGCATGATGAGGTGGTCGGCGAGGTTGGCCATGGTTTCCAGGCCGATGGCGAGGACGCCGATGGCCAGGGCGTGTGCGGCCAGGGGGAAGTCGATCTCGACCAGGGTGGCCCCTTCGGCGGCGAAGCTACGGAGTGCCTCGAGGGTGGGTTGCTGGAGTGCCGGGTCGAGTGCGTCGAGTTCTTCGGGGATGTAGCCGATGCGGCAGCCACGCACGCCGCGCCCCAGCGCGGCGCGCCACTGCGAGGTTCGCTCCGGGTTATGCGGTGCCCAGCGGTTGGCCGGATCGCGGGGATCGGGGGCGCAGGCCGCGCATAGAAATTCGACGAGATCCGCGGTGGACTGACCCAGGGGGCCCATCGATGAGACGGTGCCCGCGCCGAAGGCGTCGCCGCTGCGGCTGATGCGGCCGAAGGTGGGTTTGATGCCCAGAAGCCCGTTAAGCGCCGAGGGGATGCGGATCGATCCGCCACCGTCGGAGCCCAGTGCTACCGGCGAAAGCCCCAGGGCGACGGCGACCGCCGAACCTGTCGATGAGCCCCCGGCGCCATGCTGCGAGCTGTAGACGTTGCGTGGCATCGCAAAATGTGGCGAGAAGCCCGAGGGGTTCATGCCCCACTCGGTGGTGTGGGTGCGGCCGTAGAGCAGGGCACCCTCCTGGCGTAAGGCATCCACCACAAAGGCGTCGCGCCGGGCGACTTCGCTGAAGTAGCGGGTGCCACAGCGCAGGGGCAAGCCCTCCATCTCGACCTGATCTTTCACCGGTACCGGGATGCCGTCGAGGGCACCCCGGGGCTCGCCGCGCTGCCAGCGCTCCTGACTTGCGCGAGCAGCCTCCATCGCCCGTTCAAAGTCAGTGCAGACAAAGGGGGAATGCGTGGCACGGCCCAGACGCCGCGCGCCGAGCTGGTGTTGGATGTTCTGGAGTACCTCCACGGGAGAGGTGGCGCCCGTTTTGAAGGCGTCGCCAAGCATCGCGGTGGTGGTGCGCCCCGGAGCAGCGGGGGGAGCTCCGCGCTGCTGATCCTGCCAGCCGCGTTTTCGGGTGGGGTGGAGTGGTTGGGGATCAAAGCGCAGCCGGCCACGCTCGCTCGGCGGAAGATCGAGGAGGTGGTCGATGCCAAAGTCGCTCAGCGCCTGGCGGCGTAGCAGGTGCGCGCCGGCCGGGGTCTCGGCGGCGCGTCGGGCAAGCGTGAGTGCGGGTCCGGTCAGGCGCATTACGACTCCTTGCGGCTGTGGATGGTGTTGAGGAGGGCGTCGACGGCGTCTTCATGCTCCTGAGTGCTCTGAATCAGCCCCTGCAGGGCGGCGGTGATGTGCAGTGCGCTCTCCAGGTCGCGGTTGACGCTGCGGTAGAGGGCGGTCTTGGCCATGCGCACCGCCTTGGGGGGCAGCGCGGCGATCTCACTGGCGAGCGCGTCGACGCGGGCCTGAAGTTGGTCGCTGGCAACGACCTCGTGGACCATGTCGATCTTGAGTGCGGTCTCGGCGTCGATAACGCGCGCGGTGAGAATCAGCTCCAGGGCTTTGCTGAAACCGACGGTGCGCGTGAGCAGGTAGGCGCCACCATCGCCCGGGATCAGCCCCACCTTTGCGAAGGTCGAGCCGAATTTGGCGCGCTCTGCGCTCACCCGAAGATCGCACATCAGCGCCAGTCCGAGACCGGCGCCGATGGCCGCCCCGTTGATCTGGGCGATGGTCGGCTTCTCAAAGCTGTCGAAGCGCCGCGGAAGGGTTTGCATTCCGCGCAGGTAGCGCTGGCGAAGCTCCACCGGATCGCCGGAGAACATCCCGCTATGATCGCGCATGGCCTTCAGGTCGCCTCCGGCACAGAAGGCCGAACCTTCGCCGCGGATCACCACGACGCGTACCTCGGGGTCGAATTCGGCCTTATCGAGGCTCTCGGTGATGCCCTTGATCATGGCGTCGGAGAAGGCGTTGCGGGCCTCGGGGCGGTTGAGCGTAATGCGGGCGATCGATCCATCTACAGCGTAGAGCACATCCGACATGGCAGACCTGATTTCAAAAGGGGAGAACGCAGCACGGCAAAGGCCGGCAGAACAGAGTCCATCTACAGAGTGGCACAATGGTGTGCACCACGGGCTGCAAAGAAAGTCAGTTAAGAGCATTTAATAGTCTGGCATAATCCCATTTTTGCCGTTCCCAGCGCAAGATTGAAAGATCGGGTGGCGATGATTTGCGCAGGCCTTCGGGATTGATCAGGAGGCGTTTAAGCGCCTCAATAAGCACCTGAACCTGGGTCTGATGGTCCTCGTGGGAGGGGTAGAGCCAGCGCTCCTCAAAGAAGTCCGGGTAGGCCTGGCGAGCCGGCAAGAGGGGCCGGCAGCCCAGCGCGACGGCTTCCTGAACGGCAAGACCTTGAAACTCGTGTCGGGCAGTCGAGACAACGACATCGCAGCGCCGGAGCCAGCCCAGGTAGTCGGCGCGAGTCTCGGCGTAGCCGAAGTGGTCGATGCGGTGAGCAAGCTGATGGCGGGCCTGAGCGAAGATCGGTGGGGCGTTGCGGAAACGCGGGCCGAGCACCACCAGGCGGAAGTCCACGTTTTGAGCGTCGAGCGCGAAGAGGGCTTCAAAGAAGGCGCGCGGATCTTTGTCGTGCTCCCAGCGGTGGTTCCACACCAGGCGCAGCGGGCGATGGGGATCGCGCTCCGGCGTCGGGATCCCCTCGCCGCCTGCGACTTCGAAGAGGGCGTCGGGTAGTGGAACGGGGAGCACACTCGCGCGCTCTCTCAACGCCTCAAGAGTCGTTGAGGGCACGCCATCGGGCATCTTTTTAAGGAAGGCTGCGGTACCCTCAAAAAAAGTGCGCAGGTTAAAGGGGGAGTTAAAGATCACCCGGTCGGCGGCCATCGCCGTATACAGGTTGGTGATGATGTAATGGGCGCGATCGCGGTCTTCTTTGAGCGGGTAGACGGCCTGGTTTTCGTGAAAGTAGACCGCGGTGGGAAGTCGGCAGAGCTCGGGGCGAAGTCCGCGCAACGTGGCCAGATCGACCATCGAGGTGACCAGCAACGCCTCGTATTCAGCCGCATCCAGGGAGAGGTCGGCCGCGAAACTCAGTGCGTTGCCGCGCATCCGCCAGGGAAAGTGGCGCGGGGGCAGTGTGCGGATGTCGACCTCGATGCCCTCGAGGTTCTCCGCCAGGCCGCGCGCCCACTGGGCGTGGCTGTGCGCATGGTACGCCGATAGGAGCAGAACCTTCACGCGCGCTCAGGGGGCCGGGGTGATGTGAAGCTCAACGGGCACGGTCGCCTCGGCAACCACGCGCCCGACCGCCGCAAAAAGCAGATCGAAGCGCTGCGGTATGGGCGGTGACGCGATGAGGATGCGCAGACGATCGGCCGGCTCAAGGCCCTTGAGGGCCTCGGTGAGAGCAGCGACCAGCGCATCCTGATGCTCGGTGTCGCTGGCTGCCTCGGGGGAGCCTGGGAGATCGGCGTTTTCTGCCCCGGCGAAGGTCAGCGCGACGGGTTGGCCGTCGATCAGCAGGCGCCCCTCGTCGTCAAAGTTCAGTCGGAGCTCCGCGGTGGAGGTTGCCATGACCCCCTCGCTGTGGTGCGCCTGAATATCCTCTGCCTGAGCCTCGGCAGGGGCTTCGCTCGAAGCGTAGATCACCCCTTGCTGGCCTGCGCGGGTGCGCTCGGCGGCAGTGCGCGCGGTGGCCTCCGCGCTGAGCTGCTCCCGGGTGTCGACAGGGCGGGGGACAGGTCCTGTGCCGCAGGCCACAGGGGCGAAGACGAGCAGGGCGACCAGCAGGCCACCGAGAGGCATCAGGCGCATAGCAGCTCCTCCAAAACGCCAGAGCGCGAGGCGTCCCCGAATAAGGGGTCGCGCTCGCGCCTGGTCGTGTGTCCAAAAACAAACGCCCCGCCGTGAAGCGGGGCGGGATGCTGCGAGAATCAGAGGCGCGGCGAGTAGTACTCGACGACCAGGTTCTCCTGAACCTGCACCGGGATATCTTCGCGGCTGGGCAGAGCCAGCATCTTGCCGGTGAGGGTCTTGGAGTCAAAGCTCAGGTAGCCGGGCATACGCAGGGTGGGCTGGGCCACCGATTCCTGAACGATGTTCAGCTCGCGGCTCTTGGCGCGGACCGAGATCTCGCGGCCGGGCTCGACGCGGTAGCTGGGGCGGTCGACCTTTTTGCCGTCGACGACCACGTGGCCGTGGACCACAAGCTGGCGGGCGGCCGGGATGGTCGGAGCCAGACCCAGGCGGAAGATCACGTTGTCGAGGCGCTGCTCGAGAAGACGCAGCAGCACAAGGCCGGCCGGGTCTTTGGAGCGCTGCGCTTCCACAAAGAGGTTACGAAGCTGGCCTTCGCTCAGGCCGTAGTTGTAGCGAAGTTTCTGCTTCTCATAGAGCTGCTTCTTGAACTCGCTGAAGCGCTGGCGGCCCTGGCCGTGTTGTCCCGGCGGGTAGGGGCGGCGGTCAGCAAGCTTACGGGTCAGACCCGGCAGGTCAGTGCCGAGGCGACGGGCGATACGAAGGCGCGGTCCAGTATAACGAGCCATAGTTGATTCTATCCACGGGTGCGTTGACGTTTTTTGGGTCGGCGTCGTGTTGACATCGGGCGACCCATCCAAAGGGGGTAAGGCTTTATAAGTGCGTCGAGCCAGCCACGCGCTGCTCGAATCGGCAGCAAAGGGCGCAAACCATAGGGTCGGCACCGCTCGAATGCAAGACCAGAGCGTGAGAGGGGCCTTGCGGTTGGGGCTTTTTGCATAAAGCGGCCCCGGGCGCAAGTCAAAGCGTCGAGCTCTGTTGGATCAGTGGGCCTGGGCGTAGAGAGCGTCTCCCAGGGAGGCGACCTCCGGAGCGTGGATTACGCCCCGGTGCTCGGGCTCCAGAGCCGCGCGCAATAAGGCGATGGCGGCCGTCTCCACGCGCATCGGAGGCGGGTAGTGCGCGGGGCGCAGGCTGGCGAAGAGCCCCACGATCGCCGCGCCGACCACGCTATCCGGGCGATCGCTCCCGTAGAGAAGGGGCAGGCGCAGGCTGACATGATCGGGGAAGCGCTCGTTGAGCATGGCCTCTGCGCGCCGGGTGCTCTCGATGTAGGCCGAAGGCACAAGAGGGGTGGGAGCGGCCGAGCGGTAGACCACGCGGCTGTGGACCAACCCCGGCGCTTCGATAAGCCCCTGCAAAGCCTTGACGTTGTGGCGTTCCAGCCGACCTTCTGCGTCGTCGAAATGGGTGGTGGCGCAGTAGATCAGTGCATGCGGCGCCGGGGTGGCCCCCGGGTGGTCCGGCCCGAAGGTGTCGGCCTGCACCCACTCGATCCCGGCCACCCATGGGGCATCAAGTCGGGGTGCTCCCCCCGGGGTTAGCGCAACAATACGATGACCGATCGCCCGTCCCAGCCGGGCGACCTCCATGCCCAGGTAGGTATGCGCGCCGAAAACCAGCAGTCTCAGGGGTTGCATGGGACTCCTCAGATCGTATTTCAATGTTGTTTCGTCATAGTTCGATCAAAAAGGGCTTTTGACATCTCCCCCCAAGGGGGCAAACTCTATCCCTCCTGAGCGACCGAGCGAATTCGCGTTGACGGAACCCTTAAAGGCGAATGAAGCCGCCCGATACTGCGTGTCGGGCTACGAGAGACCCATAGACGACCACTTGCGTATGGCAACTTATATCCCGATTGGCGCTCCGGCCAATGATGCCGAGACCGAGGGGATGCGGCTTCTGCGTGATCTGCTCCCGGAGCATTACGTGGTGATCGGTAATTTCGATCTTCGCCTTAAAGGGCGCCGCAACTCTCTGGAATTCGATGCAGTGGTCATTGGCGAGCACGGCATCTACGCGGTGGAGATCAAGGGGTGGAGCGGCCCGATTGAAGGGGCGGCAGGCCGTTGGAAGACGCCCTGGACAACGCTGGACAATCCGCTGACGCATCTGGAGCGCAAGACCAAGGCGTTGCGCCAGTTCATCTCCGAGGGGGTCGGGGGGCTTCAGGCCTCGATCTTTTGCTCGCCGGTGGTGCTTTTTCCTCGTCCGGTGGAGGGGCTGACCCTTCCCGAAGCGCAACGCCGCCATGTGGTGCAGCCCGACGAGATCTACGGCTACTTTGTCGATCTGGATCTTCTGCGCGAGCAGGGCCCCGGCCCCTTAAGCGACGTGCAGCTGCGCCAGGCTGTGGTCGATGCGATTGTGCCCCGGGCAAACGCCCTCAAGGATCGGGTGACGATCGAGGCCTATGAGATCGAAGAGGAGCTCGAAGTCGGCCACCGCCACTGGCGGGAGTACGTGGGGCATCATCGTTACGTAAAGAGCCGCGGCAAGGTGCGCATCAAGGCCTACACCATGGATCTGCTCGGTGAGGCTGAGCGCCAGCAGGCCGAGCTGGCCCGGGCGGTGCGCGACACCGAGGCGCTCTCGGTACTCGACGATAACCCTTACGTGGCGCGCTCCTACGATATGGTGCGCGACCAGGACGATGAGCTGATCTTCTACATGATCAGCGAATACGTCGGCTCTCGGACCCTGGGTGCTTATCTGGAGCGTGCGCGCGAGCATGGTTGGAAGCTCGATCGTCGTCTCAAGATTGCCTGCGCTCTGGTTGAAGCGGTGCAGAGCATTCATCAGGCAGGCATCATTCATCGCAACCTGCACCCGGGGGTGATCTACATGACCCGGGCCCACGCGCGGGTGCCTTTTAAGGTTGCCGACTTTGACTTCGCCCGAATTCAGCAGCTCGAGTCGATCTCCGATGAGCTCAACAGCATCGGCACCGAGGGCTACCGCGCCCCGGAGTTGTGGATGGGTGAGCCTTATGATCACCGGGTGGACATCTTCTCGCTCGGTGCGATCCTCTTTGAGCTGCTCACCCTGGAGCGCCTTTTTGAGGGGATGGGCGATCTCCTGCAGATCGACGAGATCTGGGCCAGGCGGCGCGAGGCGATCGTATGGCCGGAGCTGGTCGAGGCGATAGGCCAGATGCTCAGGACCAGCGCTGAGCAGCGCGTGGACAGCCTGGACGCCGTCGCCGACGCCCTCGACGCGATCGCTGCGCTTGCGGGTTAAGCGCCGGGGGAAATTTCCCTTGACAGATTCCTTCATTTGTTCTTGACACCCTCAAGGCGCGCTCATACTCTACGGCGCCTTACCCGCCCTGCGTCCGCGTGAGGTCCGTGCGGCATGGGTCGCCCCATAAACGTGGCCCGGGGATTATAAGGGTTGGACATTGTTAAATGCACAGACCGCTCGGCCTCCAACAGGCCGGCGGCGGTACACGTGATAAGAAGGTTCCGCATCGAGAGCTCCCAGCGTACACCCGGCACCCCGAAAGAGCTGGATCTCGAAGAAGGCGGAGCCTTTTTTGTACGTCAAAGAACAGGTTGGATGAGGTAGGGCGCGGTGAACCGCGACCCGCATTCGGTGAGTGAACTCACCGCGGCGGGATTTGGACATTTCAGGCAGGCAATTGATGTCACCGTCCTGCGGAACTCAAGGCTAACCCGAGCGCGTCAGGCGCTACTCGGGGCCGATGAGGTCTGCGAGGCGGTGGATCGCTATTCTGGCAGCACTCCAAGGAGAGACGATGGGTCTAACGATCAAGTCGAACTTCCGGGTCCGCAAAGACTACGGTTCGATTAAGAAGATTGTCGACATTCCGAATTTGATCGCAGTGCAGCGGCGCTCCTATGACGATTTCCTTCAGACCGACGTGCCTCACGAAGAGCGCACCGACACCGGTCTGCAGGGCGTCTTCAAAAGCGTCTTCCCGATCAAGGACTTCAACGAGACCTCGACTCTGGAGTTTATCAGCTACAACCTCGAGAAGCCCAAGTACGACATCGAAGAGTGCATCGCGCGCGGCATGACCTATGCGGCGCCGGTCAAGGTGGTGATCCGCCTGGTCGTCTGGGATGTGGATGAAGACACCGAGATGCGCAGCATCCGCGACGTCAAAGAGAAAGAGGTCTTCTTTGGCGACATCCCGCTGATGACCGAGAAGGGTACCTTCATCATCAACGGTACCGAGCGGGTCATCGTCAGCCAGCTGCACCGCTCTCCCGGCTCCTTCTTCGACCACGATAAGGGCAAGAGCCACTCCTCGGGTAAGTTCCTCTACTCGGCGCGGGTGATCCCCTACCGCGGCTCCTGGCTCGACTTTGAGTTCGACGCCAAGGACATCGTGCACGTGCGCATCGACCGTAAGCGTAAGATGCCGGCCACCGTCCTGCTTCGCGCTCTGGGCTACTCCACCGAGGAGCTGCTCAACTACTATTACGACACCGAGCAGATCTTTTTGGAGGGGACCAACTTCTACAAGACGGTCAACCTCGATCTTCTGCCCGGGCAGGTCGCCTCGCGCGAGGTGCTCGATGATGAGGGCAACGTCCTCGTCAAGAAGGGTAAGAAGTTCACCCGTGGCTCCACTCGCCGCATCTCCAAGGCCGGCCTGACGCGTATTCCGATCGCGCTCGAAGAGGTGCTCGGTAAGGTCGCCGCCGAAGATATCTTCGATATGGAGACCGGCGAGATCCTGGTGGAGTGCAACGAGGAGCTCACCGAGGCCAAGCTCGAAGAGCTGCTCACGCGTGGCATTGAGTCGATCAACGTGCTCTTCATCGACAACGTCAATGTCGGCCCCTACCTGCGTAACACGCTTCTGGTGGACAAGATCACCAACGCCGAAGACGCGATCCTCGAGATCTACCAGCGCCTTCGCCCCGGCGATCCCCCCACTCAGGAGCAGGCGCAGAACCTCTTCGACAACCTCTTCTTCAACCCGGAGCGCTACGACCTCTCGGACGTGGGTCGTCTGAAGCTGAACTACAAGTTCCACCGCGAGATCGTGGTGCCGCTTGAGGAGCGCGAAAAAGCGCTGCTGGAGAAGATCGAGTCGGCGTCGAGCAAGAAGGCCCGCGAAGAGGCCGAGGCCGAGCTGGCCGAGGTCACCGACGAGCTGGATCGCTGGCGCGTTCAGACGCTTCGCGAGGAGGATATCCTCGAGACGATGCGCTACCTCATCGAGCTGCGTAACGGCCGCGGCACCGTCGATGATATCGACCACCTGGGTAACCGTCGCGTGCGTACCGTTGGCGAGCTGCTGGAGAACCAGTACCGCATCGGCCTTGTGCGTATGGAGCGCGGTATCAAGGAGCGCATGAGCATCTCGCAGGACATCGAGACGCTGATGCCCGACGACCTGATCAACGCCAAGCCGGTGAGCGCGGTGATCAAGGAGTACTTCGGCTCCAGCCAGCTCTCGCAGTTCATGGACCAGAACAACCCGCTCTCGGAGGTTACGCATAAGCGTCGCCTCTCGGCTCTGGGACCGGGTGGTCTGACCCGCGATCGCGCCGGCTTTGAGGTGCGCGACGTTCACGTCACCCACTACGGTCGTATCTGCCCGATTGAGACCCCTGAAGGACCGAACATCGGTCTGATCGCGTCGCTCTCGACCTACGCCCGTATCAACAAGTTCGGGTTTGTGGAGACGCCGTATCGCAAGGTGGTCGATGGCAAAGCCACGACCGACGTGCGCTACTACTCGGCACTTGAAGAAGAGAATAACGTCATCGCCCAGGCCAACGCCGAGCTCAACGACGATGGCAGCTTCGTCAACGAGCAGGTCGCCGCGCGTGATGCCGGTGAGCCGACCTTTGTCACTCCCGACAAGGTCACGCTGATGGACGTCTCGCCCAACCAGCTTGTGAGCGTGGGCGCCGGCCTGATTCCCTTCCTGGAAAACGATGACGCCAACCGCGCGCTGATGGGCTCGAACATGCAGCGTCAGGCGGTGCCGCTGATGCGCTCGCGTTCCCCTCTCGTCGGTACCGGCATTGAAGGGACGGTGGCGCGTGACTCCGGCATCACCATTGTGGCCCGGCACGCCGGCGTGGTGGAGAGCTGCGGTGCCGACCGCATCGTGGTGCGCCCCGATGACATCGGTGACCAGCTCTTTGTGAAGCCGGACATCTACAACCTGCTCAAGTTCACCCGCTCCAACCAGGGCACCTGCTTTAACCAGCGTCCGCTGGTCGATGTGGGCGACCGGGTTGAGGCCGGCGAAATCCTGGCCGACGGCCCCTCCACCGAGCGTGGGGAGCTGGCGCTGGGCCAGAACTGCGTCGTTGCTTTCATGCCCTGGAACGGGTTCAACTTCGAGGACTCCATCCTTCTGAGCGAGCGCCTGGTCAAAGAAGACTGGTTCACCTCGCTGCATATCGAGGAGTACGAGGCCACCGCCCGCGACACCAAGCTGGGGCCCGAAGAGATCACCCGCGACATTCCCAACGTGGGTGAAGAGGCGCTGGCCGATCTTGATGAGGCCGGTATCGTGCGCATCGGCGCGGAAGTGGCCGCTGACGACATCCTCGTCGGTAAGATCACGCCCAAGGGTGAGTCGCAGCTCTCGCCGGAAGAGAAGCTGCTTCGCGCGATCTTCGGTGAGAAGGCCGGTGATGTTCGCGACACCTCGCTGCGCATGCCCCCGGGTACCTCCGGCACCGTCATCGGTGCGCAGGTCTTCTACCGTGAAGGTGCTGAGAAGGACGAGCGCACCATCGCGATTGAAGATGCCGAAGAGGCCAAGCTGCTCAAGGATCAGAACGACGAGATCCGCATCCTGCGCGATGCTGCGTATCGCAAGATGCGCGACATTCTCGGCGGCAAGAAGACCCGCAGCGATCTGGTCGACGAGTCGCGTCAGGTGCTGGTCTCCGGTGGCACCAAGCTCACCGAGAAGGTGCTTAACGAAGTGCCGCGCCGCTACTGGGCAGACTTCGACATCGATGAGGATACCTCCTCGAAGCTCATGCAGATCCTGGGCGACGTCGAAGACCAGATCCTTGTTATCCGCACCAACTACGGCGACAAGATCGCCAAGGCGCGTAAGGGCGACGATCTGCCTCCGGGCGTCATCAAGATGGTCAAGGTCTACGTGGCCGTGAAGCGCAAGCTTCAGGTCGGCGATAAGATGGCCGGTCGCCACGGTAATAAGGGTGTTATCAGCCGCATCCTCCCGGAAGAGGACCTTCCCTTCCTGGAAGACGGTACGCCGGTGGACGTGGTGCTCAACCCGCTGGGTGTTCCCAGCCGTATGAACATCGGTCAGATCCTTGAGACGCACCTGGGCTGGGCTGCCCGCGGGCTGGGCGTGCGCATCACCGAGATGCTCGAGGAGATGCAGAAGCCGGAGAACCTGCGCGAGTATCTTCTCAGTGCGTTCAAAGACGAGGAGACTCGCCAGATCATCAAGGATGTGGATGACGACAACCTCCTTGAGTTCGCCCGCTCCATGAAGGGTGGCGTGCACATGGCGACGCCTGTCTTCGACGGGGCTCCGGAGACGGAAATCCGTGAGATGTTGGAGCTGGCCGACCTCGATGTCAGTGGTCAGTCGATCCTCTACGACGGTCGCACCGGCGAGGCGTTTGATAGCCCGGTGACCGTGGGTGTGATGTACGTGCTCAAGCTGCACCACCTTGTTGACGATAAGATTCACGCCCGCTCGATTGGGCCCTACAGCCTTGTGACTCAGCAGCCGCTCGGTGGTAAGGCGCAGTTCGGTGGTCAGCGTCTGGGTGAGATGGAGGTCTGGGCCATTGAGGCTTACGGCGCCGCCTACACCCTCCAGGAATTCTTGACGGTGAAGAGCGATGATGTGCAGGGCCGCACGCGCATCTACGAGTCGATCGTCAAGGGTGACTTCTCGCTGGATCCGGGTCTGCCGGAGAGCTTCAACGTGTTGATCAAAGAACTCCACTCGCTCTGCCTCAACGTCGAACTTCTCGAAGACGTGGCGTAAGTGCCGAGCGCAGGATCGCCGGGAGCCTGAGCTCCCGGCGCTCAACGACGATGATCGTATGTACCTCTTGAGTCCCTGAAGGAGGGTACCTTGAAAGATATCTTCAGCTTCTTCGAAAAGCCCAAAGACCCGTTAAGCTTCAGCGCGATCCGGGTTGGAATCGCCAGCCCGGAGAAGATCCGCGAGTGGAGTCACGGCGAAGTTAAAAAGCCCGAGACGATCAACTACCGCACCTTTAAGCCGGAGCGCGACGGCCTCTTCTGCGCCAAGATTTTCGGTCCGGTCAAAGATTACGAGTGCATCTGCGGCAAGTACAAGCGCATGAAGCACCGCGGGGTGGTCTGCGAGAAGTGTGGTGTGGAGGTGATCCAGTCGAAGGTGCGTCGTGAGCGCCTGGGACACATCAACCTGGCCACGCCGACGGCGCATATCTGGTTCTTGAAGAGCCTTCCCTCGCGTATCGGTAACCTGCTCGACATCACGCTTAAGGATCTGGAGAAGGTCCTTTACTGCGTGGCGTACATCGTCACCGACCCGGGCTTTACGCCGCTGACCAAGGGTGAGGTGCTCTCCGAGCAGAAGTACATGCAGTACCTCGAAGAGTACGGTGATGTGTTTGAGGCGCGCATGGGCGCCGACGCCATCAAGGATCTGCTGGCCGAGCTCGACATCCTGCGCATCGCCGAAGAGCTTCGCGCGGAGATGAAAGAAGCGACCAGCCAGGCCAAGCGCAAGCGGATCGCCAAGCGCCTGAAGATCGTCGAAGCGGTGCGTGACTCGCAGAACCTGGCCGAGTGGCTGATTCTCGACGTTATCCCGGTGCTTCCTCCCGATCTTCGCCCGCTGGTGCCGCTGGACGGGGGCCGCTTTGCGACCTCCGATCTCAACGATTTGTACCGCCGGGTGATCAACCGCAACAACCGTCTCAAGCGCCTGCTCGACCTGCACGCCCCGGAGATCATCATCCGCAACGAGAAGCGGATGCTCCAGGAAGCGGTCGACGCGCTCTTTGATAACGGTCGCCGCGGCAAGACGATCACCGGTCCGAACAAGCGTCCGCTCAAGTCGCTCTCGGACATGATCAAGGGCAAGCAGGGCCGCTTCCGTCAGAACCTTCTCGGAAAGCGCGTCGACTACTCGGGTCGTTCGGTTATCGTGGCCGGCCCCACGTTGAAGCTTCACCAGTGCGGTCTTCCTAAGAAGATGGCGCTCGAGCTCTTCAAGCCCTTCATCTACAACCGCCTCGAAGAGAAGGGTTACGTCACCACGATCAAGAGCGCCAAGAAGATGGTCGAGCAGGAGCGCTCGGAGGTCTGGGACGTGCTCGATGAGGTGATCAAAGAGCACCCGGTGCTGCTTAACCGTGCGCCGACCCTGCACCGTCTGGGGATCCAGGCGTTTGAGCCGGTGCTTATTGAAGGTAAGGCCATTCAGATTCACCCGCTGGTCTGCGTTGCGTACAACGCCGACTTCGACGGTGACCAGATGGCCGTGCACGTGCCGCTTTCGCTCGAAGCACAGATGGAAGCGCGCGTGCTCCTTTTGAGCACCAACAACATTCTCTCGCCGGCCAACGGCGGGCCGATCATCGTGCCGACGCAGGATATCGTCCTGGGTTGCTACTACATGACCAGCGAGCGTCCCTTTGCGCGCGGTTGCTACCGCGAAGATGAAAAGGGCCGCCCGATCGCCGGTCTGTATGCGAACCTCGAAGAGGTGCGCATGGCCCATGACGCTGATCAGCTCGACCTGCTCGCCAAGATTCGCGTGCGTCATGAGGGTGAGATCGTGGAGACGACCTGTGGTCGTGTGCTCTTCTACGAGATCATTCCCGATGAGCTTCCCTTCTCGCTGGTGAACCGCTCGCTGACCAAGAAGGCTTTGGCCAACGTCGTGGACACTTGCTACCGGCTGTCGGGCAACAAGATGACGGTCCTGTTGGCCGACGCCATCCGTACGATCGGCTACACCTACGCGACGAGGGCGGGGATCTCCGTCTCGATCGGGGATATGGAGATCCCGGGCAACAAGTGGACGGTGGTCGACGCGGCGCGCGAAGAGGTCAACGAGATCCAGGCGCAGTACACCGAGGGTCTGATCACCGACGGTGAGCGCTACAACAAGGTCGTCGATATCTGGGCCAACGCCACCGAAGAGGTCGCCAGCCAGATGTCGCAGGAGATCTCGACGCAGAAGTTCGTCGATAAGGTCACCGGGGCGGAAGAGGTCAGCAAGTCCTTTAACCCGGTCTTCATTATGGCGGACAGCGGGGCGCGTGGTTCCGCCCAGCAGATGCGTCAGCTCTCCGGGATGCGTGGTCTTATGGCCAAGCCCTCCGGTGCGATCATTGAGACGCCGATTACGGCGAACTTCCGTGAAGGTCTGACGGTGCTCGAGTACTTCATCTCGACGCACGGTGCCCGTAAGGGTCTGGCCGATACGGCGCTTAAAACGGCGAACTCCGGTTACCTGACCCGTCGTCTGGTCGACGTGGCCAACGACTGCGTGGTCATC
Source organism: Lujinxingia sediminis (assembly GCF_004005565.1). Classification (NCBI taxonomy): domain Bacteria; class Deltaproteobacteria; order Bradymonadales; family Lujinxingiaceae; genus Lujinxingia; species Lujinxingia sediminis. Next base: position 56,315 of record NZ_SADD01000009.1, read on the forward strand.
GAGTTTGACTGCGGCACGCTCGACGGCATCGACCTGACCGCGCTCTATGAGGGCGGCGAGGTGATCGAGTCGCTCAAAGACCGCCTTCTGGGCCGTGTTGCGCTGGAGCCGATCTGGGATCATAACGACGAGATGCTCGTCGACGCGAACGATACGATCGAAGAAGAGGTGGCCGAGGCGATTGAGAACGCGGGCATCGAGAAGGTGCGCGTGCGCTCCACGCTGACCTGTCAGTCTGAGAATGGCGTGTGCGTGCGCTGCTACGGCCGCGACCTCGCACGTGGTCGCCTGGTCAACGTCGGTGAGGCGGTGGGTACGATCGCCGCGCAGTCGATTGGTGAGCCGGGTACCCAGCTGACGATGCGTACCTTCCACATCGGTGGTATTAGCTCGCTTCGCGTTGAGCAGTCCGCCCACGAAGTTCGCTTCAGCGGTAAGGTGAAGTTGGTCAACGTGCGTCTGGTCGAGCGCGATGAGAACGGCACCCGAGTCAACATCGTGATGACCCGTAACGGGGAAGTCTCGATTGTGGATGATGAGGGCCGTGAGCGTGAGCGCTACCCGCTGGTTTACGGTGCGCGCCTCTACTTCAGCGACGGCGAAGTGATCGAGCAGGGCGCGACGCTTGCCGAGTGGGAACCCTTCGCAACGCCGGTGATCACCGATGTGGCCGGTCTGGTGCGTTACGAAGACATCATCGAAGGCGTCTCCATGGAGGAGCGCGTCGATGCGGACACCGGTCTCTCGCGTAAGGTCATCATTGAGAGCCGTGACTCCAGCGTGCGCCCGAAGATCGTCGTTCGCGAAGATAAGAAGGGCGGTAAGGTTCTCTCCACGCAGTTCTTGACCGCCGGCGCGGCGCTCTTCGTCAACGAAGGACAGCCGGTGGAACCGGGTCAGATTCTGGCGAAGGTTCCGCGCGAAACCACCAAGAACAAAGATATTACCGGTGGTCTGCCGCGTGTTGCCGAGCTCTTTGAAGCCCGTAAGCCGAAAGAGCAGGCGATCATCAGCGAGATCGACGGCATCGTCTCCTTCGGTCGTGAGACCAAGGGCAAGCGCACCGTCATCGTCACCCCGGACGTGGGTGAGGAGAAGGCGTACAAGATTCCCAAGAACAAGCACATCACCGTGCTTGAAGGGGACCGCGTGCGTGCCGGTGAGGCGCTGATGGAGGGTTCGGAGAACCCCCACGACATCCTCAAGGTCAAGGGCCGCAAGGATCTGGCGAAGTACATCGTCGATGAGATCCAGGAGGTCTACCGACTGCAGGGCGTCGGCATCAACGATAAGCACATCGAAGTGATCGTGCGTCAGATGCTGCGTAAGGTCCGCATTGTGGAAGTTGGCGACAGCGACTTCCTGACCGATGAGCAGGTGGAGCGCTCGGAGTTTGAAGCGGTCAACCGTAAGCTGGTTGAGAAGGGCGGTCGCCCGGCGGTCGGTCAGGATCTTCTGCTGGGGATCACCAAGGCCTCGCTCTCGACCGAGAGCTTCATCTCGGCCTCGAGTTTCCAGGAGACCACCAAGGTGCTCACCGAGGCCTCGCTTGCGAGCAAGGTCGACTACCTGCGCGGTCTTAAAGAGAACGTCATCATGGGTCGCCTGGTTCCGGCCGGTACCGGCGCCACCCAGTACCAGAAGCTTCGCCACAAGGTGGATTCGCCCGAGGAGCTTCCGGATGATATTCGCCGTCGCTTCGGAACGCTTGATGAAGAGATGGCCGCCGGGGAGTGATTGCTCCCTGAGCTGCAACGCCCGGCCTTGAAGGGCCGGGTGCGATGAGCCTGATGCGCCGGCGGCGGACCTTGAGAGTAGAGGGCCGCCGCCGGCGTTTTTTGTTCAGGGTGGGACGGTGTGATGGAAGGGGGGACCTCGCCGCTTTGTTGAAGCGACGAGCTTTGGCGACGAGGACCCGGGCGCGAGTGTCCGGTTGATGCTGGCGAGAAGATCCGTAGTTTTGAAGGGGGCTGTGCCTTGTGGCGAGGGCCGAATGAAGCTGAGGAGCAACGATGAGCGATAAAGATCAAGAGTTGAACGAGGATGAGTACGCGGCGTTGCTGCGCGATCTGGAGGGGCGTGCGTCCTCGGGGGGCGACAAGGGGGCGAAGGCGCCGGCGGCGGAAGAGGCCGGAGGGAGCGATGAGGATCTGGAGGCTTTTTTAGCGTCGCTTGAAGAAGACGCGGAGTCGCGGGCCTCAGCGAAGGTGAAGACTGCCACGGCCGAGCGTGCCGAAGATCCTTTCGCGGCAGAGTTCGAGAAGCTGACCAAAGAGAGCGATCTGGTGCTGGCGGATGAGCCTGAAGAAGGCGGTGAGGGCGCGGCTCAAGAGCAGGAAGAAAAACTCAGCTGGAAGGAGCGTCGCGAGCAGAAGCGTCAGGCCAAAGAGGCGGAGCGCGCCGAGGCTGCGGCGGCCAAGGAGGCGGAGCGTCAGGCCGCGCAGGATGCGAAGGCTGCCGAGAAGCAGGCCAAAGCGGAAGCGAAGATGAAGGCCGAGGGCGAGCGTGGGGTGGGGCAGCGGGCCGCCCGGGCGCTGGGGCGTGTGGCGCTGTGGTACGGGCCGGCGATGATCTTCTGGTGGGTGCTCGGCGCATTTGCGGCGGCCTGGATCTCGGCCGGGTGGTTGATCGCGGCGGTGGTCACGATGTTTGTGTTCGGGATTCCGGCGATTATCAAAAATAAGGTGCAGCGCGGGGCGTACCGGCACTGGGTGCTGGGCATCTCGCTTCTGGGGGTGGTGGGGCTCGTGGCGCCGATGCCGAATCTGGCCGGAGAGACGCTTTCTCATTACGGGTACTGGCCTTCGGCGGCGGTGGCGGAGATCAGCGGTCAGCCCGTGGATAGCGGGCTTGTGCGGGCGCACGCGGGCGTCTCGGAGTTTGTGGGCGGGCTCCTGACTTCTGGCGAGGTGGCGTGGCAGGCCCGACGTCTGGGCACGGACCTGCCGCTGGGCACGTCCGCGCCGGCGACGGAGGTGCCGGCGGGTGATGCGCCGGCCAGCGATGCGCCCGCCGGTGAGACTCCTGGCGGTGAGACTCCTGGCGGTGCGGCTGAGAGTGGCGAAGCTCCTGCCGCGTTGTGACCCACTGTGGTGGGCTGAATGAAAAAACGCCGGGGGTGACCCCGGCGTTTTTTTATGCGGTGGCTTGAGCGCGCTCAGTCTTCGAAGAGGGCGTCGAAGCTCGTCAGGGTTTTGTGGTCGTGATCGGGCAGGGGGGCGTTGCCCGGACGCAGAGCGACGCGGGTTTGCATGCCGGCGTCGGCCGCAGCGTTGGCCTCGTCGAGGTTGTCGGTGACAAAGACCACGTCTTCGGGGTCCTGGTGAATCAGATGGGCGATGTCCAGGTAGCTCTGTGCGTTCTTTTTAGGGCCGGTGGTCGTATCGAAGTAGCCGGCGAGCTGTGGGCGGAGGTCGCCTTTTTCGGTGTGGCCGAAGAGGAGTTTCTGGGCGGGGATGCTGCCGGAGGAGTAGATGTAGGTGGGGATTTCGAGCTCGCTCCAGCGGCCCAGCGCGGTGAAGACATCGGGGTAGACCGAGGCGACGAGGGTGCCGGCGGCGTAGCCGTCTTTCCAGATCTTACCCTGGAGGGATTTGAGCGCGGTGGTCTTGCGATCGGCGTCCATCTGCCAGTGGATGTTGGCGACGGCGGCCTCGACCATCGCTTGCCCGGTGGCGTCGGCGGGGATCTGCGGGGCGTCGGGGAAGTCACCCTCGGCGTCGTTTTGCGCCTGCTCACGCAGAAGCTCAAGGTCGCGCTGAACCTCCGGATGTTCCAGGTTGGTGCTCAAAAACGCGGCGACACGTTCGCGGGCGTAGGGGAAGAGGACATCGTACACGAAGGTGACCGGGGTGGTGGTGCCTTCGATGTCGAGTACAACAGCGCGGTAGGGAAGCTGGGTCATGGGGAGGTTCCAACGTGGGTGGTTTCGCAATGAAGGAGAGCAAGGATGGCAGATCAGGGGGATGAAACTTCGGGTTCGGCTTCGGCGTGGGAGTTCTGGGGGCATTGCAGCGCGGGATCCCCGCTGCGCGCGGCCATCGCCTCAAAGGTCGCCAGATCCCCGCGGGCGCAGGCTTCACGGGCGATCTCGGCGGGGGGGCGTGCCTGATCGGAGGTGGTGTAGGGCTGTCCGCCGTTCACAAAGCAGCCGGCGAGCAGGGCCGCTGTGAGAGTGACGAGGATGGCGAGAGGAGGTGTGTATGCGGGGCGCATAGGAGGTTCCCGTCAAAAAAGAGGAGCGCGCGCTCGGGGGCGCGTGGAGGGGAGAATTCCACAGGGCGCGGACTTTGTCATCAGGTTCGGGCTGGGCAGCCCGGCTGTGATGCGCATCTTTAAAAGAGTGGCGAGTTGGCGGGGACGTAGCCCGGGAGCGAGCGATGGGACAACTTTTTGCGTACGTATGCAGCGACGACAGCCTCAGCGGGGAGTTGATGGCCGGATGTGAGGAGGTGCTCGGGCAGGTGGCCCCCTCAGAGCGGGCGGGTCTGGGGCTGGCCTGGGCGCAGGGAGGGCGCACGCTGGTACGCAAGCAGCCCGGCGCGCGCGCGGCGGGCGTGGCGTTGGAGGCGTTGCTCTCCGATGTGCCAAGTCGGGCTGTGGTGGCGCATGTGCGGGCGCGAGATGAGGGAAGGCTTGCGGCCAGCGCGTTGCAGCCTTTTCGGGCGGGAGCCTGGGTATGGACCCAGGAGGGCTTTGGCCCGGATGACGAGGGGGCGTATGCGGCGATGCGCGAGCAGGTGCCGGAGCATCTTCGCCAGCGGCTGGGGGGCAGGGCGCTGGCCGAGGTGATGTTCTTGTCGGCGTATGCGGCGATGGAGCGCGTCTGGAAGCGCGCCTCGGAGCGGGAGCGCTGGCGGCAGGCGGCCCGGGCGATGGCCGATGCGCTGGAGCGGGCCCGGGGCGTGGTGGAGGGAGCGTTGCCGCGAGGCGCGGAGGGAGGAGGAGGGGCAGCGGTGGCGGCACGAGACCGGGGGTTAATCGCGTTGGCCATCGACCAGCCGCTCTACGTGCGGGTGGTCCGGGGGTTGGAGGTGGGCGAGGAGCGCCGGACTCAGGAGCATGTCGAGCGCGTGGCGCGGGAGAGGTTTCGGGCGGTGCTGGTGACCAGCGCACCGACCTCCGGGGCGGGGCCGGGCTGGGAGCCCCTGGGCCGTGGTCAGGCGTTGTGGGTGGATGAGAGCTGGGAGGTGTTTCGCACCTCCCTCCAGGCGTTGCTCCCGGGTGGGACACGGGGCTGAGAAGGGAGGTTGTTGCGGAGTGTGTGGCGGAAATGCATGTAAAACCAGGGTGTTAGAAGCGTCCCCCGAAACGCACCCCGGCAAAGCCCCGGCCCAGGGCGGGGCCCACATTAAGGCTGACCGGTTCGGCTTCTTCGGCTTCGCCGGCGAGCAAGGGCCAGGTCAGCAGAACGGCGCCGGCGGCCATGGCGGTGGTGCCCAGAACGGTGAAGGTCACGCCCATCGCTGCGGTGTTGTAGAGGGTGGGGCAGCGGGAGTAGGCGGTGCCATCGGCACAGGTCGGATCGCCATCCTGGGCGATCAGCAGGATGCCAGCTACCGTCAAGAGGGCACCGGCGCCGACGCCGGCCCAGCCGTAGGCCAGGCGCTTGTCTTCGATATGGTCGACAAAACCGTCGCCGCGGGTGACCACCATGCGCTGGGGGGCGGGGGCTCCGCTTAAATGCACCCGCACCATGATGAGCTCCGGGGAGGATTCGCTGACGATGATCGTCTCGCGCAGGTCGCGGTGGGTCTCCGAGGCAAAGCGAAGCTCCTGCTGGCCGGGCTCCACCTCCAGGGTGACTTCGCCGCGGCCGACGTCCTCATCGTTGAGGAGGATGCGGGTGTCGGCGGGCACCACGCTGATGCGCAGGCGTTTCTGGCCGGGGGTGGCCGCCTGAGTCGAGCCGGTGTCCAGGGCCTCGGCGCGGGGCGGGGCGCCGCGATCGCTCAGGTTGAGTGTGGCCAGGTTGGCGATGATGGCGGTCCGCACCTGGTTGACGACTTCAGCACGGCCGCAGAGCTCGCAGACGCCGCGATCTTCGACGAGCGCGGTGCCCTCCTGCAATTCGAAGATGTCGAGCGACCAGTCATAGATCTGGCCCTCTTCGCGCACGCTCAGGCGCAGGCCGGCCTGGGCACCGGTGGCCTCTCCGGCGCGGATGAGGCAGTCGGCGGTGAAGCAGTCGCGCACCACCGGGTTGAGCTGGGAGCGTACGCGGTCGGCGCGAATGTAGCTGTAGAGGGAGTTCTGGTCGAAGGCATCGAGGATGCCCTCATTGAGGGCATCGCGCAGCGGGGCGTCGACGGTAGGACCGTAGTCGGTTTTGAGACCGGCGACGACCTGGGCGTGGGCGGTGGTGCCCGGGCCAAAGGTCAACGCGGTGGTGACGATGGCGGCGATGGCCAGCCAGAGAGGGCGAAGATGTGCCATAGCTTACCCGTGGGAAGTGGCGAAGGAGTCGATGATGTCGACGTGTTCGCAGCGCTCGGCCACGGAGTGGCCGAAGAAGCGCGAGGCGGTCTCGACAAAGCCTTCGGGCAGATCGGTGAGCAGGAAACGGTGGGAGCCCGGGTCGGTCGAAGGGGTGTGCAGGGAGAGGGCTGCCAGGGTCTCTCGGAGCGCGGTGGCGGTGGCCGAGGCGCTGTCGAGAAGTTCAAGCGGGCGGCGCATCACCTCGGCGGCGACCGAGGCGATGGCGTGGTGCAAGAGGGGGTAGTGGGTGCAGCCCAGGATCATGGTGTCGACCGGGGTGGAAGCCAGGGGCTCGAGGTAGTGGCGAAGCACCTGCTCGACGACCGGACCCTCGGTCCAGCCCTCCTCGGCCAGGGGCACGAGCAGCGGGCAGGCGATGGGGTGGACGTGGGCGTCGGGCCGAAGATTCATCAGCGCGCGTGTGTAGCTGTTGCTGCGCACAGTGGCTCGGGTGCCGATCATGGCGATGTGTCCACTGGCGGAGCGGCGCGCGGCCAGGGTTGCCACCGGGTCGACGACACCGAAGACGGGGATCTCCAGGGCGTCCTGGAGGGCCGGGAGGGCGTAGGCGGTGGCGGTGTTGCAGGCCACGACCAGGGCCTTGATGTTGCGGCCGACGAGCTGGCGAGCGGCGTTGAGCGCGTAGCGGCGGATGGTCTCGGCGCCGCGGTTTCCGTAGGGAACGCGCGCGGTATCTCCCAGATAGAGAAGATCCTCGTGGGGCAGCGCCTCGACCAGGGCGCGCATGACGGTGAGACCGCCGACGCCGCTGTCGAAGACGCCGATGGGGCGTTGGGCCTGTGGGTTCATGGGTGGGTTCCGCTCGTGAGTGGTCGGTAAAAGGCGACACGTCCTGGCGCGCACGATAAGCGGGGAGGGGGACGCTGACCAGCTTTTTCGGGAGGGAGGGGTGTCGGAGCGCTTTGCCGTGAGTTGCACCCGGCACAAAGCTCGGGCGTAGCGCGTGTGGGGGTTGATGGGGGCGATGGAGCGGGCTAGGTTGAGGCCCTGTCGAAGTGATCATGCATCTTTGTAGCCGCGCTGGTTGGACGAGGGCAGGTGCCAGTCCTCGTACTGCGCGATGAATGCGATTCAGGAGTACCCGTGAGTGACGATACGACGCCCCGCAGTGAACCCGGCGGCGTGAAGACAAAGCTGGTGATGCTGGTGCTGGGCCCGATCATGATCGGGCTCTCCGTGCTGGTGGCGCTCTCGAGTTTTTCGCAGCTGAAGACCGCCCGTGCGATCGACCGGATGGTGGAGCAGCGTCTGGGCGGTGCGCTCGAAGGGCCGGCGCGGCTGATGGGTGAGGTTGTGGCCGCCGGCAAGGTGTTCTCGGCGACCGGCTATGAGGGGCGCTGCGTCATCCATCGCACCGACACCTTTGAGCGGCGCGGTAGCGGGGACTCGAAAAAGGAGTGGCATCGCACCGGCTCGACGTTGCAGAAGGCGAACTTCTCGCTGCGCGATGCCAGCGGTGAGTTAAAGGTCGTGCCCGGTGACGCGCCGCAGTACGTCTTGCCCAGGGTCTATCAGGAGCAGCGGGGCAAAAAGCGCGTCGAGGAGTACTGCCTGGAGGTGGGCTCGGAGGCGCTGGTGGAAGGGGTGGTCAAGCGCTCGGGGAACGCGTTGCAGGTGATCTTTGAAGGCGGGGAGGAACTGCCGATGCGGGTGGTCGGTGGCGGTGCCAGCGTTGCGCGTGAGCTGGCCACGGGGGGCAGTTTTGCGCTGCTTATGGTGAGTCTGCTGCTGCTTGTGCTGGGACTGTGGAGCCTCTTCAACAGCATCGGGCTGGTCTCGGTGGGCGGGTTTATGGTGGTGCTCACCCTGGGGGTGCTCCTCTCGTTGCTGGGCTTTGGCGCGCGGCTGACCGTTGGAGAGCTGGAGGCCAACGCCGCTCAGGTGGCGCGGGCGAAGACGTCGGCGGAGACCTCGATCCGCAAGATGATGGGGAGCTCGGCCAGGGGCTGGGAGCCGGTGTGGGAGGAGCCCTGGAATTTGAGCGCGGGCCCCTTTGAGGGGCTTAACCGCGCTGAGCGCGCGCGGGTGGAGTTGATGCGCGTCAATGTGAGCTCAACGATCGATGAGGCGCGGCGCTATCAGCGTCGCCCGCCGGAGGTCTTTTTCTCGATCGCGCTGGGTTACCCCTGGTTTAAGGAGGTCGCGCTGAGCGAAGCCGAGGAGGCGCTTAAGCCCGAGGTGGAGCGGGGCTGGCGTCGTGGGCTGGGCTTTGGGGCCGGGCTGGGCGGTGGCGCGTTGAGCGCGATTCTCATGATGCTCTTCAGCTTTATCGGCCTGAGGGAACTCACACGGTTGCGGATCTCGCGTAACCTGCCCACGCCACCGGTTGCGGGCGTCAGCTATGGTCCCACCGAAGTGAAGGGGCGAGTGGTGCTGCATCCGGACTACGGCACGATTGTGTCGCCGGTGAAGAATCGCCCCTGTGTGGCGTGGGCCATCGACGGGCAGACCTACGACAGCTCCATCGATCATAAGGGCAAGATCAAGAAGGGCTTTGAGACGAAAACCTACGAGGCGGTGCCCTTCTACTGCGTGGATGAGAGTGGGCAGGTGCTCGTGGAAGTGCATGGGGCCGAGATCCTCTCCGACCATGTGGAGACGCAAAAGCGCGGCAAAGACGAGACGCACTACCACCGCATCGACGAGGGCGACACGATCTATGTGCTGGGGACGGCGACCATCGATCCCGAGACGCATACCTCGTTGCGCATGGGGGTGGGCGAGAAGGACGTGCCTTATATTCTGAGCAACTGGAGTGAGCGTCGGGTGCAGCGCTCGAAGTTCCGCCGGGCGACGGCTTTTGTGGCGGTGGGACTTGTGGCCTTGATGGGCATGGCGCTCAGCGCGCTGGGGCTGGTCACGATCTTCTCACCGCTGATGCTGGTGGGGGTGGCCGCGGCGGTATTTGCCTGGGCGCTGATCATGCCGGTGATCTTCTTGTACAATGATCTGATCTTTATGCGTCTTCGCGTCGACCGGGCCTGGGCCAATATTGAGGTGGCGCTCAAGAAGCGTTTTGACCTGATATCGAAGCTCGAAGAGGTGGTGCGCGGGCATATGGAGCATGAGCGTGGGTTGCTCGAAGCGGTGAGCTCGGCGCGTGCTCGCCGCGAAAAGCTGGGTAAAAGCCGCGAGGGTCTGGAGGCTGTGGCCGAAGAGGAAGAGGTGCTCTCGCAGCGGGTCATGGGCCTCGTGGAGGCGTATCCCGAGCTCAAGAGCCAGGAGCTCGTCGACCAGTTCAGCCAGAGCCTCACCGAGGTGGAGAATGAGCTCGGCCTGATGCGCCAGGGCTACAACGATGCGGTGACCTTCTACAATACGCGTCGGGAGAGCTTCCCGCAGAAGGTGGTGGCCGGGCCCCTGGGCTTTACGCCCCGTCTGCTCTGGGAAGGGCGCGAGGGTCAGGCAGCGGGCCATGAGACGGCTGCGTGAGGTGTGTTGCCCCGAAGCGAGGGCCGGGGCGCGGTGGTGGTTTGCAGCGCCCGGGGCCTGTGTTAATTTTCCCGAGTTAACCCGTGCCGCGCTCGTCGTGGCAAAGCCCTCATGAAGGTCGGAGTCCTGCATGCTGATTGGTTATAATAACGACGTGGAGCACCGCGGGAAGACGTTCCACATTCAGACCGAAGATCGCGGGGCGAGTACCGACACGATTGAGACGCAGCTCTTTCATGGCGGGGCGATCCTCGATACGCGCATCACGAACTACAGCGAGCTGGTGGAGGGGTTGAGCGGGAAGACGCGCGACAAGAAGGTCAAGAGCGCGATGCAGGCCAGCCACCGCACCCTCTACAAGAAGCTGCTCTCCGGCGAATACGACCATATGGTGGGGCTGGAGCCTCTCTCTGATGCCGGTGCGGAGGATGTGGAGGCCAAGACCGAGGTCTTTAATCCCTCCCAGGAGCGGGTGCCGGCCTCGGCGCTGGCGGTGGAGGAAGGCGAGGTTGAGACGTTCGAGGGGCTCGGCGGGGAGAGTCATGTGGGGCTCTCGCAGCTCAAAGACAAGCTGGCCAACCTCAAAGAGGCCAGCACGGCGGCGGCCGATGGTGGTGAGGTCTCGGAGATTCTGGATCAGGCCGAGGTGGCTAAGGCTCCGGCTGCGGCGAAGCCTCAGGCCAGGCGAGGTCGTGAGCTCTCGGGGCGTTTTAACGTCAGCGAGCTCAAAGCCGGGCTTGCGCGGGCGCGCGGTAGCGAGATTCCGTCGACGGGAGTCAATGCCTACGACGGGCTTGAGCCGATCGATGAAGACCTTTCTCTGACCGAGCTAGTGGAGGCGTTCATCGGGGGATGAGCGCGAGCAGACGCGCGGCATCGTCGGGTGGCACCCGGGGAAAGATTCAAGAAATGATTGCATTGTATGACGTGAAAGTTCCCACCTGTGGTGCGGGGCGCGCAGACGCGCGTGCGCTCAGCTGGCGTGTGGAGCGGGGGCAGTGGGCTGAGGTTGTGGGTGGAGCCGGCAGCGGCAAGAGCGCGCTCTTTGAGGTGATCACGTTGATGAGCCAGCCGCTCTCGGGCCGACTGGTCGTGGCAGGACGTAACCTGGAGCGGGTGGGGCGAGGGGGGCTGAGTGCGGTACGGCAAGAGATCGGTGCGTGTGCGCAGTGGCCGCAGGTGTTGGTCGGGCGTACGGTGGTGGAACATGCGGTGTTGCCGATGGTCGCGCGTGGTGGGGCCTCGGGGGCGCTTGCTGCCGCCGAGGCGGTGCTGGAGGGGCTGGGGCTTGAGCACCTGCGCGACGTGCCCGGGAGCCAGCTTAGCGCCCAGGATCGCATGCTTGTCGGCGTGATGATGGCCACGGTCGGGAGCCCGAAACTTGTGGTGATCGACGCGGTGCATGAGGCGCTGGAGGCGGCCTGGCGAGGACGCGTGCTCTCCTGGTTGTGGCAGCTCAAAGAGCGGGGCAGCACCGTGGTGGTCCTGGGTCGCCGGCCGACGAGTCGGTCCTCGGGAGGTGAGATCTTGCGTCTGGATGCGGTGGCACCGGAGGCGGCGCTATGTTGAGAAGTCCGCTTGTGGCGCTGAGTCAGAGGCGCGTCTGGACGGCGTGTGTGCTTCTGGGATTGGCCGCCACGTTGAGCCTGGGAGGAGTGCTCGCGCTGGGGGGCTGGCAGCTGGAGCGCGCGCAGCAGAGCGCGGCGACGCAGTACTGGCCGGCTATTTACGTGGAGGGCCAGCCGGAGAGCGCGCAGCTCGACGTGCTCATCGCCGAGGTCGAGGGGTGGTCGCGGGTCGACCAGGTGCATCGACGCTCGCCAGAAGAGAGTTTGGATCTTTTGCGCGAGCGCCTCGGCGAGGAGGAGGTGCGTCGGATGGGGCTCGATGCCTCGCTTCTGCCGGTGGTGTTGGAGGTGGAGCCTTCGATGCTTGGGCAGGGCAGTGAGGCGCTGGCGGCCCGGGTTGCGGCGCTGGAGGTGCGGGAGGAGGTGGTGGCCGTGGATCTTCCCGAGTCGCAGGCGTTGGAGGCGCTGGCCGCCTGGCGGGCGATTCGCGCCGGGGTGTGGTTGTCCTGGGCGCTGGCGCTGATGGGGGCGTTGATGGGACTGGGCGGCCTGGTGTGGCGACTTCGTGAAGAGGAGCGCGCCGAACAGACGATGCTGGAGCAGTTTGGAGCTTCGCGCGTGGCGCTGGGCCGCCCCACGTTGATTCGCGGGCTGGTGCTGGGCGGGGCGGCCGGCGTGCTGGCCGCCCCGGCCACTCTTATGCTCTTCAGTGGGTTTCGCGCCGCGCTCCAGCCCCTGCTCGTCGATGCGACGCTGAGCGCGGCGGCGGCCGTGCCGGTCATGCTCGCTCAGGTGGTCGGCGGCGCGCTCCTGGGCACGCTGATCGGGTGGGTGCTGCGCCGCCCCCGTCAGTCCGACACGGCTCCAGGCGCGCTGCGCCCCCTGCTGGACTGGAGGCTTCCATGACGACCCGACGCTCCGGTGCTCGCCGGCTTGCCGGCGCTGTGCTTCTGGCGCTTTTTCTAAGCTCACCGGCCGGCGCCGAGGTTCCGGCGGCCGAAGGCCCGAATGCGCCCGGGTGGCTCAAGGGGCTTGATGCCCGTGAGCGCGACGCAATCGCGCTTGATGAAGAGCTCGAACGCCAGCTTGCGCAGGCCCGCGCGCTCGACGCCAGCGGCGACCTTGTGATGGCCGATGAGCACGCCGTCTGGCGTGCTACCCGGGGGATGCGACGCGAGATCAGCACTCGCCGGGCCGCATGGGACGCGGCCACGCGCAAGGTCGCCCGTCAGCCAGTGTGGCAGCCGCCGGCGCGCGCCGACCGCGTTAAACGCCTGCTTGAGCTGAGTGAGCTGGCGGCGATGGCCACGCTCCACGATGAGCTCGATACGCTCGGGGAGCTGGCCCGCGGGGTGGAGCGGGGGGCCGAGCTTTTGACCTGGCGCACCCGACTCGATGTGAGCATCGCCGAGCAGCAGGCGCTGATCGCCGCGCGAAAGCGCGAGCGCGCGCTGTGGATCGAGCAGGCGCTTCATCAGGGGGGCTCCGGGCTTCATCTGGCCTACGTGCAGGCCGCCCAGGCGCTGGAAGAGGCCGAGGCGTCGATGCCCGAAAACCCCTCGACGGCGGACTTTCACCGAAAGAAGGGGGCATTGGTGCCGCCGGTGAGCGCGCCGGTGACCCATCCCTTCGGGCCGCGAAAACTCAAGGGCACCCAGAGTACGGTGCGCCATACCGGCCTGACCTTTGAGGTGGAGGTGGGCACCGATGTGCGGCCGGTCTCCGAGGGGTTGGTGGTCTATGCCGAGCGTTTTGTGGGCTACGGGCTGGTGGTGATCGTGGACCACGGAGGCGACTACCACTCGCTCTACGCTCACCTTGAGCGCATCGAGGTGGAGGTGGGCCAGCGGGTGGGGCGCGCCGATGTGCTGGGGACCTCCGGGGAGAGCGGTCGGCTGGAGGGGCCGGGGCTTTATTTTGAGTTGCGGGAGCGCGGGCGCCCGGTGGATCCCGCGCCCTGGTTTGTGACCCGTTAAGAGAGCTGGCAAGCGTTGCTCGGGCAAGTGACCCCGATGAGCGCCCGGATTCTGGCCGCGAGACGCCTCTGGTGGCGCGGCTATTGAGGTTGAGATGTTGGAAGGAAAACGCATCGCCGTGGTGGTGCCGGCCTATTGCGAAGAGGCGATCTTGCCCCGCACTCTGGCGGGGCTCCCGGACTTTGTAGACCAGGTGATCGTGGTCGATGATGGCTCCCCGGATCGCACCTTTGAGGTGGCCCGGGCGCTGGCCCGTGATGAGGCGCGGGTGGAGGTGGTGCGCCTGGGCTTTAATCAGGGTGTGGGCCGCGCCATTGTGTGTGGCTATGAGCGCGCGCTGGCGATGGGGGCCGATGTTGTCGTTGTGATGGCTGCAGACGATCAGATGGATCCGGCCGATCTTCCCGCCGTGCTCGCTCCGCTTCTGCAGGGATGCGCGGACTACGTCAAAGGCAACCGCCTTCGCCATCCCGAGATCGGACGCATGCCTCCTCTTCGGCGTGCCGGGACCGCGGTGCTGGCTCGAATGACCAGCCTGGTCAGTGGGCTTGAGGGCCTGGAGGATACCCAGTGTGGCTACACCGCGATCAGCCGCCAGATGCTCAAGGCGTTGCCGCTGCGCGAGCTCTATCCGCGCTATGGATACCCCAACGATATGTTGATTCGCCTGGCGGAGCAGGGCGCCCGGGTGGTTCAACCGGTGGTGCGTCCGGTGTACGCCGATGAGGTCTCCGGGTTGAAGATCTCCCGGGTGGTGGGGCCGATCAGCGGCATTCTGTTGCGGGGGGCGGTGCGGCGAGTGCGTCGTCTCAAGGTCAGCGGGTCGGTGCGCGGAGAAGTTGTCACGCTGCGCGCGGGTGCAGCGTGTGAAGGGGCAGGCGCCCTCGCCGGAGCGCAGTCGTGGGACGATGCGCTCGCTGCGGCCGAGTAACTGTCGATGAACCTTCTGGTGTTGACCAGCAGCTACCCGCGTTTTGAGGGCGACGGGGCCGGCGCCTTTGTGGCGCGCTGGTGTGAGAGCCTGGCCGCGCGGGGGCACCGCGTGCGGGTGTTATGCTTTCGTGGCGAGGGAGCTCCACCCGGTTCGCCGCGGGAGGTGGGCGGGGTCCGCGTGCGTTTTGTGCCCTATGCGCCGCGCGCGCAGGAGCGCCTGTTCTTTGGTGCCGGCGGCCCGGAGAATCTGGAGAAGACGCCGGCGCTGGCCGCTCTGATGGTGCCGGCTGCAGCGGCGATGCTGGCTGCGGGGTTGCAGGAGCTGCGCGCCGAGCGTGCCGATCGCATCGTGGGGCATTGGGTGCTTCCCGGCGGGGTGCTGGCCCGGGCGCTGGGTCGGCTCACCGGGGTGCCCTCGGTGGTGGTGGGGCATTCGGGCGGGGTGCATGCGCTGGGTCGGCTGCCGCGCGGGGTGGCGCGTGTGGTGGCCGGTGAGATGCTGGCCGGGCCGGTGACGATGAGCAGCGGGGTGCTCGCCGGCAGGCTCTGTGATCTGGCGGCCCGACCCGGGGCGCTGGCCTCGGTGGTGGTGGCACCGATGGGCTACGATACGCCGGGTGAGGGTGGCGAGGGCAAACCTCCGGGGGCACGACACACGTTGAGGGTGGGGTTTATGGGCAGGCTGGTCCCGATCAAGGGCGTGGACCGGGCCATTGAGGTGGTCGGCGAGCTGCGGTCGGCGGGCGTTGATGTCACGCTGGAGATCGCCGGCGATGGGCCGGAGCGCCGGGGGTTGGAGGCGCGTTCCGGCAAGGGCATCGCTTTTCTGGGGCATGTAAGCGGAGCGAAGAAGTCGGCATTTCTCAAGGGGATCGACGTATTTCTTCTGCCCTCGCGCCGCCTCAACGGGGGCCGTCATGAGGGGATGCCTGTCTCGCTGCTTGAGGCTGCGGGGTGTGGTGCGGTGCCGGTGGTCGGGGAGGTGCCCGGGGTGGAGCGCTGGCTGGCCGAGCCCGGCTGGCAGATGGCGCATGACGACGCCGGGCTGCGCGCGGCGTTGCAGCGCGCAGCCCGGCTGAAGGCAGGCGATCCCGAGGGGTTTGAAGCATTGCGCAAGGCCAGCCGCCGGTGCGTGGCGACGCTGCGCTGGCCGGAGTACGGCCTGCGCTGGGAGCGCTGGCTGGAGGAGCCGGCGTGCCTTTTCTGGGATGGTGATCCCGGAGGTTAAGCCGTGCTCCCGGGGGTTCAGCGCACCATTTTGGAGAAGCGCTTGAAGGCGGGGTGCTCTGCACTGCGCAGCGCATCGAAGACCACTGTCTCGTAGTTGGTGATGACGGCGCCGGCCTGCTCCATCACCCGCAGGCCGTTGTCGCGGTTCTCCAGACGGCGGCTGATCACCGCGTCGAAGGGCACGAAGACTCGGTGGCGGTGTTCGAGCAGCGCGCGCACCGTAGCCTGCACACAGATATGGGCCTCCATGCCGCAGACGACGATGCGTTTGGGAAGTTCGATCAGGAAGCGGTGAAACTCCGGAGCGGCACAGGCATCAAAGGTCATCTTTTCGACGCGTTCTGCGCCGGCGTCGTTGAGCGACTGGAGGAGTGAGGCTTCGGTAGGCCCCAGGCCCCGGGGGTACTGCTCGGTGTAGACGATCTGGGCGCCCACCTCCTGGGCTAGCTCCACCAGTGTTTTGGTGGCATGGAGGCAGCGCTCCATCTCGGGCTCGGGCATCGCCTTGAGCAGACGCTCCTGGACGTCGACCACCAGCAGCGCGGATTTTGAACCAAGGTAGATGTCAGTCATGGTAAGTTCCTGGAAATAATATGCTTTCAGGTTCTGATGTTCTGGCGAGGTAGAGGCACGAGCACCCGAGGGAGGCGGCGCTGATTTCTTGGGTGAAGCCCCGGCCTCTGATAGGGTCCGCTCGTTAAGAGGGGGGGCGAGGCAAGGCTAGAGGTTAGAGAGGCGGCGGACAAGTCCGGCCGCTCGGGCAGCAGCGAAGGAACTCGGTCATGAAGCGAGTGGATATTCTGGGGCGATGGCAAAAGAGGCTGGCAGTGGCGAGCTGCGCCTGGGTGCTGGCGAGCTGTGGCACGGAGGGCAGTGAGGCTCCCGGGCCGCTGCCGGCGCCGGTGGAGGCGGTCCGTCAGTTGGTGGAGTCGCGTGTGGGGGAGCTGGCACCGGTGCTGGAAGAGGCCGCCCGCGAGAAGGCGCTGCGCGGAGCCGTGGAGGCGTTGGTAGCGAATGAGGCGGCCCGGCCTTTTGCCGCCCGGGTTCAGTCGGGGCTGCGCTATTCGACGGTGTATCAGCGCGAGTACGTGGATGGAGAGCGCTGGCCCTTTTTGACCGAGGAAGGAGGGCTCAATGAGGTGGGGCTTGCTGTGTTGGAGGAGGTGCGAAAGGCCCCCTTGCATGGCATCGACCCGACGCTCTTTGGGGTGGAGCGCATTGAGAAACTCCAGGCGCGCATCGCGGCGTTGAGTCCCGATGAGCCCGCCGGCGAGGAGAGCGCCTTTAAGC
The DNA here is from genome assembly GCF_004005565.1 of Lujinxingia sediminis. Classification (NCBI taxonomy): domain Bacteria; class Deltaproteobacteria; order Bradymonadales; family Lujinxingiaceae; genus Lujinxingia; species Lujinxingia sediminis. The sequence goes on from NZ_SADD01000009.1 coordinate 73,242, forward strand.
TCCAGCCTCAGGAAGTGGAGTCGCTGGTCGTGGCGGTCAGTGCGTTTGCTGAGACTCATGGGGGGCTGGAGGGGCCGGTGGTTGAGCGTACGCTGATCCGCGGGGGCACAGGGCTGGAGCGGGTACAGGAGTACGTGCGGGAGCGGGGCCGGGCGTTTGCCGAGCGCTCGGCGTTGCGCGCCGAGCTGGAGCTCTACGTGGCGGACGCCGCGCTGCGATACGCCCGGGAGATGCGTCACGCCAACCTCAATCGCCTGGGCTGGCGAGAATTGCGCGATGCTGGCGGTTCCACCGAACTTATTCTGGGGCGGATGCAGCACACGTTGGAAGCGCTGAATAAGGCCGGCGGAGCCGACGATGTACAGGAAGTGTTCCGGGGGTTGGAGCCCGATCATCCCCAGTACCGGGCGCTCTTTGAGGCCACGCAGCGCTATCGGGAGTGGGTAGCAGAAGGTGGGTGGCCGGAGGTGCGTCCGGTGTCGCTTCGCGAGGGGACGCGCAGCCCACGGGTGGGCGTCTTGCGCGAGCGGCTGCGGCGAGAGGGCTATCTCTCGCCGGTGGAGCCCGACGAGGAAGTTGTCGAGCCCGGTGATGAGGTCGAAGAGGCGTCGGCGGAGTTGGTCGCGCGTGCCGATGTGCTGGATCCGGATGGGGAGGTCGCGCGTAGCGATGCGGCGGGTGCGGACGAGGTGCCGGCGGAGGAGGTGGTGCCCGAGGTCGATGCGGCAGGTGCGGACGAGGTGCCGGCGGAGGAGGTGGTGCCCGAGGTCGATCCTGACGTCGTCGATGCCGCGCTCATCGAAGCGATGCGGCTGTATCGCCAGACCCATCAGTTCCAGGAGCGTGGCGAGCCCGGCGCCGGGGTGTGGCGAAGTCTCAACGTGAGCGCCGAGAGAAGGCTCGCGCAGATGGAGCTGACGCTGGGACGCTGGCGAGAGAGTCATATGGATGGAGACGAGGACTTCGTCTTTGTGAACATCCCTGACTTTCACGCCGAAGTCTTTGTGGAAGGGGAGCGGCAGATGCGCTTTCGGGTGGTTGTGGGCAACAACAAGCGGGTCTGCGACCGCGATACGGGGCGCTGGGTGTATCCCAACGCCACGCCGGTGCAGTGGGCGCCGATGGAGCATATGATCCTCAACCCGTCCTGGTATGTGCCGCCGCGTCTGGTGCGTGAGTCGCTGGCACCCAAGGCGGCAAACAACCCGAACTACTACGAGGAGAATGGCTACGAGGTTCTTCAGCTGGGAAGCGGAGAGGCCGTGCGCCAGAAGCCCGGGCCCGACAACGCGCTGGGGGTGGCGAAGTTCATCTTCCCCAATGAGCAAAACATCTACCTGCATGATACCCCCCAGAAGCATTATTTTGACTACCCGGTGCGCGGGTTCAGCTCCGGATGTGTGCGCGTGCATCAACCGGTGGAGTTGGCGCGTTTTCTGGCCGAGTATCAGGGGCGGGAGGAACTCAATATCGATGAGCTGATCGACTCGGGTCGCACGCGAAAGATCGATTTTGAGCGTCAGCTGCCGGTGTTCATCGAATACTACACCGTGTGGATCGATGAAGCCGGGCACGCCAATTTCCTGGCCGACATCTATCGCGATGACGCGCGCCGAAGTTCCGAGGACCCGGAGGCCTTTGATGACTGCTCCGCGCGTCTTGCCCCGAAAGAGGTCGATGTGGAGGGAAGCGACGAGCAACCCGCGGGCGTGAGCAGTGATCTAGGGCCTTGAGCCGCGGAGGCGTTTGAGGTTGACGCTGGGCCGGGATTCACCTAGTTTGCGCCTGTTCGAAGGTTGAATTGCGCGAGTAGCTCAGCTGGATAGAGCGCTGGCCTCCGGAGCCAGAGGTCGTGGGTTCGAATCCCGCCTTGCGCATTAGCAATATCCGCATCAACCAAGGGGTATCCAGCGTGATCGCATCGGTAGAGTCCCAAGCTCGCCGATGCGGTCCCACGCCGGTGTCCCAAGTCATGCCAGCCCCATCGCACGGTCGATCATCGCGGCGTCGACGCCTTCGAGCGCGTCATCGGCCAGATCGTGCAGGGTGTCCAACGCGGCATGCTTCGATTCCATCCTCACTCCAGAATAGCGCTGCGTCATTGCCACCGAGCTGTGACCCACCATCGACCAGATCGTGATCAGGTCGATGCCGGCGGCCACCAGCATGGTGATGTGCGTGCGACGCAGCACCTGGGGCGTGACGCGTTGCCCCGGCTTGAGGTGCTTCGCCACCAGCGCCATCGGCTTGCTAATGCTCGACGGATGGCGCCAGTTGCCGTTGTCCGCAGGCGTTGTGAAGAAGCCTCTCTGCTCGCGGACGACTTGAGCGCGGATTCCTCACAGGGCACTGTGCCATCTGGTGCGCGCCGAGCTGCTCGCCCGTACCGTGCCCGGGGTTGCCGGCGGCCTTGAGCAGAGCGCGATCCGCATAGCGATAGCTAAGGGGGGGACGTGGGAACCCAATAAAAGGCCGAACGATATCGCCACACTGGCTCTTCGGGGGCTGGCAGATGTTGCGGGTGGTGAAGTGGCTGACTATGGCCTGCTTCGTGTTGATGTTGCCATGTCGAATCTCACAGTTGTTTCGGGGTGATTTGCTAATATGAGGTCGAGGGTGGTAGTGATATAAGATATAATCAAACCCCGATCGTGGGAGCTAAAGGAGATGTGAATGGTTGAATTAGCAATTCCAATCGCTGCGTTTATTGCCCTGGTAATGGCGTTTAAGGAGATGAGAAAGTCGTGGGGTGACGCTATGGCTGCCGGGGCCATGGTCGGGGGGATGATGAGTGTTTTTTTGATTCCCTTTGGGGTGTTTTTTGTGATTCCAGCTGCGATCTGGTTGTATCAGGCAGCTACCCAGGACCGGCTTCGTCGACTTGCTGAAAGCGAAGGTGATGAAAGTATTGATCTTTTGAAAGCACAACCACCTCAATGGAAAAATTGGTTTTGGGTGGTTGTTTTGATTTTGATTTTGTTCTCATTGGTAAGGCTTTTTGCTAGTGTATTTGCGTCCGATTTGATGGGTGTCGACGATTTTGTAGAAGAAGGCGAAGTAGAAGAAGATGCTTTTTTTCATGGCTTTAAAGGGGTGATGTGGGGGACATCAATAAAAGATGTTCAAAATGATTTGTCGGATTTTGAGTTGATTGAAGAAAAGCTTGGATTTGTTACTCTTGTGTCAAGGGGGGAGTTGGGTAGAACGCCGGCTTTTGTTAGTTATGGCTTTGACCCGTCTGGCCAATTGTGTGCGGGGGCGTATGGCGTTAATAAGGTTAAGTTTCAATATGTTAATGGTGGGGAGGTTGATGTTGATTCGTTGGAGGAAGGCGCGCTTTATGATTTCAATATGGGCGTTGTCAAGGAGCAGACTGTAGATGGATTGATTTCGAAATATGGGGCTGCCAGCGAAGTGCGAGAAAATATCGTCTTTTGGGATGTTTCGGAAGGGCTTTTGATTGTGTTTGTGGATGTGTCTGAGTTTGCTTTTGCGCTGAACTATGTTCACCCTGATTGTGCTGGAAGCTTTCTGGGTGAGGGGTATGCTCACAGGCGAGGTGATGAGACAATCATGGAAGATCTTTGATGATGATTGGCCTGGGAGTTGTTTGTTGTCGCTCCCGGGGGGTTGTTGCAAGTGAAGTTTAGCAAGCAGGTTTGGATGGTCGTTTCGCAGATGCTATCGGCAGTGGATATACGACTATGTTTATGTTTCGTTCGGCATCGGTTATGGTAAATGATCCGCTCATAATCACCACCACGCGCCTCGAGCTCGAAACATTCATGGTCCGCTGCTCGGGACGCTGCGCCCCCTCCATCCAAAAAAACCATCGCAACACGGTGTGCCGAAAGCTCACACCCATCGGATGGCACAAGGGGGCACTCCCCGGCGGTGCAGGCGCTTCCAAAGGCAGCGTCGTCGGTGAGTGTGTCCATCGTTGATGGTGTGTGGCAGTCGTTGCAGCATGTTGACCCGGTGTCGCATTCGTACGCGGTGCTTACGCACTTCCCGTACTGGCAGCTCGCATCAAAGATGTCTTTGGCCTCGCAGCTCAGCCCCCGCGCATGTTCTGGACGCGACGGTCCGCCACTTTGTCGAAGGTGACAACCTGGCCATCAAATGCCCATGGAACGCGTCGCAGCGCTCGGTGGCGGCGTCGCAGTCGCCAGCGGGCTCATCGGGCTCCGAACCATCCAGAATGTCTGGATCGTTGGAGTCGAGCTCGGAGGTGTCTGAAACGTCGGTGTCGGGAAGCGGCAAACTCGTGCCGGGTTCGTCGGAGCCGCAGGAGGTAGGGAGAGCGAAGTTGCCTGGTGAGCGACAGCGCAAATAGTCTTATTGTGTGCCCCGGGGCGTGCGGGGGTGTTTTTGTTTAGTCAAGCCGTAGCAGCGCCCTGAGTGTTGCCTGGTCGTTGACGGCAAAGGCTTGCTCGGCGCGCAGGCTCTCTCGGGCGCGGCCGAGAGTCACGACTGCTTCGACACGTCCCTTCTTGAGGTAGCCGACGGTCGCGTCGCGCTCCTGAAGATCGCCGCGGATCACGACATCGTCGTAGTCGGTGCTGTGGCCGACGTATTTAAGATTCAGGTCGAAATGTCGGCTCCAGAAGAAGGGGACGAGCAGGAGGGGCTCGACCGGAAGGTCGAGCATCACACGGGCAGCGCGCTGGGCCAGGCGTTGGGCGAGCACCCAGTGTTCCACGCGTGCCGGTGCGTTGGAGGAAGGCTCGGGGAAGCGGGCTACATCGCCGACCGCAAGGATCGCGGGATCGCTGGTGCGCAGGTTCTCGTCGACGACCACGCCATCGTCGACCTTGAGGCCGGCCTTTTCGGCCAGAGCAACGCGGGGGCGTACGCCGGTGCCGAGCACCACGAAGTCGAAGTCGAGGTCGTTTCCGTCGCTCAGGAGTGCTTTGCCTCCGGCGAAGCGCTCCACAGTGTGGCCGAGGTGGAAGGTGACGCCGTGGGTCTCGTGGGTCTTCTGAACGAGGCGTCCGAGCTCCCGGCCGAGGATCTTCTCCAGCGGCACCTTTTCCGGGGCGACCACGGTGACGTCGAGCTCGCGCTTGCGCAATGAGGCGGCGACTTCCAGGCCGATGAAGCCGGCGCCGACGACCAGTGCGCGCTTGCCTGCTTCGGCCGCCTCGATGATGCGGGAAGCATCCTGGAGCGAGCGCAGCGTGAAGTGGTGGACGGTGGCGAGGCCCTCCATCGGTGGCAGCACAGGTTCAGCGCCGGTGGCGAAGAGCAGCGCGTCGTAGGCGAACTCCTGGCCGTCGGACGTGCGCACCTTCCGGGCACCGCGATCGATCGCGTCGACCTCCACACCCTTGAGAAGTTGTACGTTGAGCTCCTCCCAGCGCTCGTCGCCTCCCAGCGGAATCCATGCTTCAGGAGCCTTCCCAGCCAGATAGTCTTTGGAGAGGTTGGGGCGGTCGACAGGGCCGGTCTCCTCGGCACCGATCATGATGATGGTGCCGCGATAGCCCTCGTGGCGAAGCAACTCGGAGGCGGCCGCGGCGGCCGCGCCGGCACCGACCATCACGATGGTCTGCAACGCCGCGCCCCGGGACTCGGGCCTGGGTGTGTCTTTTCTGGGACCAACGCGCACTGTGCCCCCGCTCAGGGTCACCGGATAGCACCCGGTTCCGCGGAGCGCAGGCGCGCTGATGGACGCGCCGGTGCGCAGGCTGAAGGCGCCGTGGTGCCAGGGGCAGTGGATGGAGTCGCCCACCACCAGGCCCTTCTCAAGTGGCCCACCATAGTGTGAGCAGCGTGCGCCAATGGCAAAGACCTCCTCGCCGCGGCGTACCACGACGACCGCGTCGTCGCCGACATGACCGACGAGTGGCGAGTCCTGTTGGAGATCGGCAAGAGCGATGCCCCGCGTGAGATCGGGGCCTGAGACGTCGCTTTGTTCAGCCATCACGTACTCCTTCGCACTCGGTGGTCACCGGCATCGTCCGGGCACAGAGGGCAGCCACCGGGGGACGACGAAGACGTCGCCCGCCACCGGCGAACTGGCTCCTGCGGCGTGAGGGGGAACCTTAGGCCGATGATTGGCGCGTCAAGCATGCTGAGAAAAATATTGCACACCTATTCAGGGTGCACATGTTCAGCGTCATGGCGTGGCATGTCAGGAGTGGGGCTGAGGCCCGGTCGCGTTGCCGGGGTGCATCGCGCATCGATCTCGGTGGCGAGTCGGCGCGATTTGTCAGCGACGATCGTCGGGGGTAAGGTGAGCGCACAACTCATAACAAGCAGTCGTTGCAGCGGAGGGCAATATGATGAACCACGCCGGTCATCAGGTGCATTTTCTGGAGCGGTTGGATCGTGTCGATGGCGAGGAGCAGGAACTGGCATTGAAGCTCTACTACGACTCCGAATTTGTGTGTGCCTATCTCGATGGCATGCACATCCCGGCGGAGTTTGATCGTGTCGCGCTGGCGCTCTCCGATGAGCCCGATGGCCCCCATGTGGTGGTCACCCGCGGGGGCATCTTTGTGACGTGTCTGGGGGCCGGGATGACGCCGCGGGGGCTCTACGTGCTGGAGCGGGCACGAACGGTAGGGCTGCACGGGTATCTGGAGCAGATGCGCGCAGCCTGCGACAAGGTAGTGAACTCCGATCTGGTCCCGATGCGGGTGTTTCGCTCGGCCCGCAAGGCGGCGCATTGCCTGTCTCGGGAGGCGTTTGAGGAGTTTCGTCTTGTCGCGGCGTTGTGCAGCGAAGAGATGTATCCCTCGCTGACCAAATGCTCGGGCAGAGTGGCAAGAGGTTTTCAGGGAATCTCCCTGCGCCTGGGCTCGAAGGCTCGCCGCATTCGGAAGATGTCTCCGGTGTTGGAGAAGCGTCTGCGTGACTATTGGGAAGATCTCTTTTATTTAAGCCATCTTACGGTGGTGCACGCGGCGAATGCCGCCGAGTTGGAGATGGTGTTTAAGGAGACGCGACGAGCTGAAGAGCTGGTCGAGTTGAATCTCTTTGTGCTCTACGCGGAGATGCTCTTCGGGGTGTCGTTGCGCGCGCTCTGGTGCGCGGCCGCCTACGCAGACGTGCTCGCCCCTCACCTGATGAAGGCGATGCGTTGGGAGGACACGGGAAAAAAGGGGTATTACACCATGGTGATGGCGCTGATCGCATTGCGTCATCCCGAGTACCATCATGCGCTTGTGGCGTTGTTGCGTTCGTGGGAATCCGCCGCCTGCAACGCTGGCGAGAAGATCAGCAGCAATCAAGGGGTCGAGCTGATTCTCAGCCGGCTTCTTTTGCCGGTATTGGAAGCTCCTGAAGAGGCGCGCGAGGAGCATCTGAGGAGAGCGCGTTGTCAGTACGAGCAAGCCTGGAAGGATGATGAGTTTAAGGGCCTGGGCTTCGCGCCAGACGATCTCAGCGATGGGCAGGTGATTTCGATCTATCATCTGATGCTCTTCGATCGTCAGGGCGGGCAGACCACGATCTACCACCTTGCCCATGCGCTTCCCTTCCTCGCCCAGGCCAGCGCGGCGGATCTCTACCCGCCCGCAATGCTTCTGGGCAACGAGCCTTCCTGGGCGCCGTTTATCGGGTTGGCCTGGCTGGAGCACCTGGGGGCGCGCCTCTCCACGCGAACTCCGGTGAAGGCGACTCAGACGCCGGGGCGAAACGATCCCTGCCCCTGTGCCAGCGGGCGCAAATACAAACAATGCTGTGCTCGTGTCGCGCTGACTTAAGGTGACGCTCAGGGGGAATGGGCTCCGAAAGTGGAAGCGCTCGTGCGGGTGCGCTATGTCTTCTACGACATCGTTTTGAGGTTGAAGGTCGGTCGACATGAGTGAGGATGCAGAGTGAACGTGAGAGCGACGTGGTGGTGGGGGGTCATGCTGGCGTGTGTGATCGGGGTTGGATGTGGGACGAAAGACAGCGCCGATCCCCAGGTGATCGAGGAGCAGGGCCCCCCCTACGCTCCAGAATGGGACGGAAGCGAGCCGCTGGGAGGAGAGCGAGCGGCCACGGTGGTGCTCCCGCAGAGCTATTCGGTGGAGCGCCGCTGGCCGCTGGTGATTGCGCTGCATGGGTTTTCGGCATCACCGCGATGGATTGATGGGTTTCTGGGGCTGAGCGCGATGGTCGACGATCGCGAGTTCATTGCGGTGCTGCCACCGGGAACGGTCGGGGCAGGCGACCTTAGCTTCTGGAACGCCACCGACGCCTGTTGCGACTTTGGCGGCAGCGGGGTTGATGATGTGGCCTACCTCAGCGCCCTTATCGATGAGGCCACCGAGCGGCTGGCCGTGGACCCGGAGCGGATCTATTTTATGGGACACTCCAACGGTGGATTTATGTCGTACCGGCTGGTCTGTGAGCTCAGTGAGCGCATCCGAGCGGTGGCGGTGGTGGCGGGCTCGGTCGATGCTGATCCCCAGGCCTGTCAGCCCACCCATCCCGTCAGCGTGCTGCATGTGCATGGCGATGAGGATGAGGTGATTCCCTATGAGGGCGGCGCGCTCAGTGGGGAGCGTTTTCCGGGGGCGGAGGAGGTCGCCGCGCGTTGGGCGGCTCTTCAGGGCTGCGAGGAGGCTGTGGCCGGTGATTCGATCGATGTGGTGCTGGGCCTGAGCGGCGCGGAAACCGAGGTGCAACGCTGGCAGGGCTGCCAGGCCGGTGCGGCCGTTGAGCTTTGGTCGATGCGTGGCGGGGAACATAACCCGACGTTGAGCACGGTGGGTAAGCGCGCGATGGTCGACTTTTTGCTCGAGCAGCGCTGAGATAAGGGCAAGGCGACAGGGGCTGAAGCGCGGATGAGGCCTGAGCACCCGGCGAGCGCGCCGGGACGTTCGAGGGGATATTTGCGCGTCGGGGAGATGATGTGGGAGCCTCGGCATGGAGTTCGAGAGGGGGGGGCAGGCGATGAGCAAACATCCGTACGACAGGAATATCATGGGCGTGAATGTCGGGAGAGATTCGAAACAGGGTGAATCGCAGCTCGACGAGCTTGCAGACAAGATCAGTGATGCGCGTGAGCGCATCGCCCATACCGAGATCTTCAGCGCGGAGGACATCGCCAACAGTGTAAGCCACGGGGTGGGTCTGGGGGCTGCGATCGTTGGCTTTGTCGTGCTGATGGTCACCGCCTGGGCAACCGGCGCGTTGCTTCAGATCGTCAGTGCGTTGATCTACGGACTCACTCTGGTTGCACTCTTTGCCGCCTCCACGATCTACCACAGCGTGACACAACCACGGGTGCGGCGCGCGCTGCAGGTGCTCGATCATTGCGCGGTATTTTTTTTGATCGCGGGTACCTATACCCCTTTTGCGCTGGTGACGCTGGAGGGGACGCTGGGCTGGACGATTCTGGCCGTGATCTGGTCGTTGGCCTTGCTGGGGGTAACGATCAAGCTCTTCTGGTTCGGGCGTTTTGAGGGGTTGAGCCTGGCGCTCTACCTGCTGATGGGCTGGACGATCGTCGTTGCGATCAAGCCTCTGTGGCTGGGACTGGAGCCGGGCGGAGTGTTTTTGCTCTTCGGCGGGGGACTGTTTTACACCGCGGGGGTGGCGTTTTTTGTGTGGGAGCGGCTCTTTTTAAACCACGCCATCTGGCACCTCTTTGTGCTGGGGGGGAGTGTGTGCCACTTCCTCGCGATTCTTTTCTATGTGCTCGGATAGCGGGCTCCAGGCGTGTGGCGGATGGGACGTTTAAAAAGACTCCTTCACGCCCTTCATAAAACGCAATGAAGAGGGGGCATCGGGTAGTCTGAGCGCAGTCGTGGAGATGGGCCTTGAGCAGCCTGGCGCGCGGGGAATGCCGGAGGGGGCGAGTTCCGTACCGGTCGGCAAAGTTGACAATATTCATTGATTATGTATACTCAGGCGTCTTGATCAGGCCATTGATGATCGGACGACGAGCGGCGCGCTTCGCGCGCTTATTCGCTATGCCAGCGTCGAGAGACGGCGGCGTGAAAAAAGCTCACCTTTCGTTAGGTCCAGTTCTTCTTGAGCGGAGGAAGATGTTGGGCGCCCGGGGCGGCGCATCCTCTTGGTGAAAGCGGTTGTGTCCGTCGGGCGACGTTGACGTAGAACCCTGGAGAGCGTTTGGACACCTTAGACGTGGTCAAGAAGGCAGAGGAGCGGGGAGGCAGTGAGCGACGTAAGGCGATTGAGCAGGTGCTCATCGGTGCGCGGCAGCTTGGCTGCGATATGCACGTCGGCGGCGGTCGCGCCGGCGGTATGAACCTGCGCTACGGCGCGATCGGCTATGCCATCCTCGACGTGAATACCAGAGGGGTGGTCAAGCTCTATGCGTCTCCCCATCCAGGCAAAGATGCTACCGAGGAGCATCGCGAGGCGCTCAACGCCTTTATCGAAGCGCGTGAGGCGTTGGAGCCGAAATCCTTTCCGGTCAATACCTACGGGCACCTCGAAGACCCCATTGAAGAGATCGGGCCTGGGCCGCTGGTGGCCTTTGTGGAGCGTGCCGTGCAGCTGATTCGCAAGAGCTATTATGAGCCCTGGCGCGAGCTGCATGAGGCCTGAGCCTGCGTGCAAAGTTCAGTGAGGCGGGCATCGCGGCCAACGTCGGGATGTCTGACTCAGGATGGGGGAGCAACGCTTCAGCCCGGTGCCCCCTGTGAGATTGAATCTCGCAGGGGGCATCGTTGTATCTGCGCGCAGAGAAAGTGCTGCTCGCGGTATTGCGACGGGAGCTAGCGTTGACGCCGTGTCTGCAACTTCTGCTCACGGCGTAGTACTGAAAAGAGAGCACCTGCTGAAAAAAGTTGAGGGGAGGACGCAAGATCGTCGCGGAGCGCTCGATAACAAAAGGGCAGGGGCGACGGTGAGCTGTTGAGAGAGGAGTACGGCGCCCGAGGGATGATGGTCTGATGAGGGCTGACGATGAATATTATGAACGTGTTGAGCAACGCGGCCGACGCGATCAGCGATATTGGCAAGGCCGCCGCATCGGTTGTGGATGTCGTGAGCGATGTGGGGGGAGACGGGATTGAGGCCCTGGGGGGGCTCTTTGATAGCGACAGCGTGGAGATCGGAGGGAAGGAGGAATCCGGCGGTTTTTTTGATCTGATCGGGGATGTTTTTAAGGGGAAGATGAGCATCGGCACCGCTGCGAACAACGCGCTCGACAGCCTGGGCCTGCCAGACTGGGTGGGGGATGTGGCCGGGACGGTGGTGTCGTTGGGGACCATGGATATTGCCGGCAGCATTGAGAATGGCCTTAAGGTGGCCGGGCAGATTGCCGAGGCCTGCGGGGGGGAGGAGATCGCTGGATTCTGCCGTTCGGCGAGCGATGCGGTGGGGATGTTTCATGAGGTGGTGGGGCCGATCGTTGTTAAAGCTCAGCTAGCGGTGGCGACCGGTGGCGCGGGCAGCGCGGGGTTGCTGGCCGGGGGAGGCGGTGCGGGCGTGCTGGGGAGTCTGGGGAGCCTGGGAGGCGGCGCGGGGATCTTCGCCAACCTCGGTCAACTTGGCGGGCTGGCCAGTCAGGCCAGCTCGGTGATGGAGTACGGTCGCACGGCGATGGATGTGGTCAACGCGGTGAAGACCGGGGCGGGGCTACTGCAGAACATTCCCCAGGTGGTCGGCCTCTTCGACGGGGCCTTTGATACCCTGGGGGATCTGACCGGTGGTCTGGAAGCGGCCAACGGGGAGGTTCGCGAGGCGCTGAGCCAGGCGCTCGACCAGGTGATGCGCGAGATGGGCGACGCCCACGGCGACGTGAGATCGCTGGGCACGCAGATCTTTGAGCAGGCTCACGCCATGCTGATGGAGCAGGCTCAGAGCTTAAGCAGTGGTCTGACGGATGCGGCCCAGACGCAGCTGCAGCAGGTCACCCACGAGGCCCTGGAGACGATGCGCGGTCTGCTCGATATGGGCGGGCTCGATCAGGGGGTGCTCGGGGATGTGATGGGCCTGTTGGGGCAGCTTGATGGACTCAACCTCTCGCGCACCGTCTCGGACATGATGGGCGCGTTTTTGCGGGCGTAAGGCGTTTCAGCGCGATTACCCCTTTACCTTTGCATGTCGATTTCAGAGGAGAACTCAACATGAGTGAGCAGCAGACGAGCAAGAGTGATGCGGAGCAGGCCTGGGAGGCCGCTCCTGATCTGGTGGCGGCGCAGACCCAGGAGCTGGCCCGGCGCTTTTATAAAAAGGGTGAGCTCGGGCGGGCCGAAGAGGTGCTCGGGAAGTTGATCAAGATGCGCCCGGCGATGGCCTGGGCTCACGCTCTGCTGGGGGTTGTGTACCGGCGTCAGGGCAGGCTGCTCAAGGCATTGGAGTCGTTGCAGCGGGCCGCTGAGATCGACAGCAGCGATCGCAATACACTGGTCAACCTCGGCGAGTGCCTGGTGCTTGCGGGTAAAGTACCGGAGGGGGTGGATGTGCTGCGGGCGGTCTTTGAGATGGGCTACGATCCGACCAAATCGCCCGAGGAGCATGATACGCTCACGCGTCGGGCCGGGGCGCAGCTTGAGGTGATTCAGCGGGCGGCGCGCAAGGTTGAGGCCGACCTCCGGGCGAAGTTGGAGGGTTAACGCCGGGGCGGTTCGGGCTCGTCGTCGAGTAGCGGTCGGAGCGCGGGGGTGTCGAGGTCATCAAGCTGGCCTCGACGCACCGCCCAGACAAAGGCTGCCACGGAGCTCAGCGTAAGTAAGAGCGCCATGGGAATGAGCAGGTAGAGGATGTTCATGCGGCGGACTCCCGGGCATGAGAAGAGGGGGCGCGTGGTGATGGCGAGGCATGTGATGCTCCGCCCGACGCTGTGGTTTCGCTTTTGGGGGGGCGCGGCTCAAAGGAGCGCTGTGAGAGCGAAGACGCGACGACCGCCAGCGAGCTGATCGGCATGAGCAGCGCGGCCACAAGGGGAGAGACCAGCCCGAGGGCGGCCAGACTCACACCGAAGACGTTGTAGATGGCCGAGCCCAGAAGGTTGCGGCGCACCGTGCGCATGATGGTTTTTGAGCCGTCGAGGAGATCTTCGACAGGGGTGAGTCCCTGGCGCATCAGGAAGATATCCGCGGCCTGGAGGCTGGCTTCGGAGCCTCCATAGACGGCCACACCGACGTGGGCGGCCTGGAGGGCGGCGGCGTCGTTGACGCCGTCGCCGATCATGGCGACGGTGGCATCGGGGTGAACGTCTCGAAGGGTTTTGATGAACGCGACTTTATCTTCGGGGCTTGCGCCTCCGCGGATATGCGAGGGTTCAATTCCGAGGTCTTCGCCGACACGGGCCACAAGCTCCGGGTGATCGCCGGAGACCAGATGCACGCGCACGCCACGTTGACCCAGGCGGCTGACCAGTTCGCCTGCGCCCGGGCGCAGGCGGTCGCCCAGCCCCAGGAGCAGACGCGGCTCCTCGTCGACCATGACCACCAGGGGGGTAAGTCCCCGGGCGGCCAGCTCGTCGGCGCGCACGCACCAGGGGTGCTCCTCGGGAAGTTGCCAGTCGGGGCGGCCCACGGCCACGCGCTGCGTGCCGACCCGGCCTGTGATACCGCGCCCGGTATGCTCTTCGACCTCCGAGGTCGGCAAGGGAGCAAAGCCTGCCTGTGGAGGCACCGCCGCCACAAGCGCACGGGCCAGCGGGTGGCTGGAGTGCGATTCCAGCGCGCTGGCCAGGCTCAATGCCTCTTCGTCGCCCTCCATCGCGGCGATGGTGGGCTGGCCGACGGTGAGGGTGCCGGTCTTGTCGAAGATCAGGTCGGTGAGGTGGTCGAGGGCCTCAATGACGTCGTCGTTTTTAATGTGCACGCCGCGGCGCGCGGCGCGACCGGCCCCCACGCTCATGGCCAGCGGCGTGGCCATGCCCAGCGCGCAGGGGCAGGAGATGACCAGGAGCGCCACGGCGTTGGGGATGGCGCGGGAGGGTTCAATCAACGCCCAGATGATCGAGGTGACCAGGGCGGCACCGAGCACCGCGAGCACGAAGATGCCACCCAGACGGTCGGCGAGTTGGACGATGGGCGCGCGCTGGCTTTTGTGATCTTCGATCCAGCGCAGAAGTTTGCCCACGCGGGTCTCTTCGGCGGTGGCGCGCACCTCGACGTGGAGGAGGGCGCCGAGGTTGGTGACCCCGGCCTCAATCACCTGCCCCGGGGCGATCTTCTCCGGCCGCGACTCGCCGGTGAGCAGCGCGCGCAGAACTTCGCTGCGGCCAAGCATCACGATGCCGTCGGCGGCCACCACATCGCCGGTGCGCACTTCGATGAGGTCGCCCGGACGCAGGGAGGTTGCGAGGATGGCTTCGGCGCGCTCTCGGAGCTGGGAGGTGGGCTCGTCGGCGCGACGCAAGAGGCGCGCGCTGCGCGGGAGCAGCGAGTAGAGGCGCTCGGCGGCATCGGCGGCGCGCGCGTTACCCCGGAGTTGCAGGTAGCGCGCGCTGAGCAGGGCGGCGATGAGCACGGTGAGCGAGTCAAACCACACATCGCCCTGGCCCCAGACGGTGTTGTACATCGAGTGGACCCAGCCTACGCCAATCCCCAGGGCGATGGGCACGTCGATGGAGAGGTGGGTTAGTCCCGCGCTCAACTTCTGCGAAAACGCGGTACGCAAGGAGGCCCAGGCGCGCCGAAAGAAGATCGAGCCGCCCACCACCAGCGCGACCATGCTCAGGCCTAAGCTGAGCCAGCGCATCGTGGTGTGCAGCCCGGCGTCGGCGAGCGCGCTCAAGCCCGCGTACTCGGCGATGGCGAAGATCATGGTGTTCATCGCCACCGCCCAGCTGATGCCCACGCGGGTGAGCAGGCGGCCCAGTCCCTCGTTGCGGACCTGGCGCTGATCGGCGCGTAGCGGGTGGGCGCGGTAGCCAAAACGCGCCAGCGCCTGACCGATCTCCGAGAGACGAACTTTCGCCGGATCCCAGCGCAGCGAGAGCAGTCCGCGCGTCAAATCCAGGCGCGCGTTGAGCACGCCCTCCATCAGCTCGGGAAGGCGCTCAATCAGCCAGACGCAGCCGGCACAATGCACCCCTTCGAGGTGCAGCCGGGCGCTGAGACTTCCGTCATCGTGCGTTTTGGCGTGCTCGTTTAAGAAAGCTTCGGAGTCGAGCAGCGGTGCAAGCTCGGCGGCCACCTCGGGGGCCTGGGCTGGCTGCGGGTCGCTGCTCCAGGTGTTGCGAAGCTGGTAGAAGCTGTCGAGCCCGGACTCGTGCAAGGCCAGGTAGACGGAGTGGCAGCCCACGCAACAAAAGCTCGGGGCGTCTTCGGGCGCATCGGCCGGGGGCGGCGGTGCCGGCAGCCCGCAGTGCGCGCAGGGGACCGACGAAGGTTGGGTCATGGGGACCTCTCCACCCGATGGGTGCGCTCGTAGGTGGTCTCACCGCCCTGAAGATGCAGGGTCACATCCCAGACGCCCGGCTCCAGCGGGGCGCCTTCCAGGATGTAGTGGCCGGGTTGGCCATCGGCGCGAGCGATGAGCGGAACCGTGGCGCGGGGCTCAACGTCGGAGGCCAGGCGAAAGCTCGCGCTGCCGCTGAGGGTCAGCGGCTGGCCCATGGCGTCGCGCACGGCGACCTCGGCGCGTTCATCATTGATGCTTAAGGCCACCGTCCAGCCCAGCTCGCGGGAGGCTTCGTCAATGGCCACCGACTCATCCCAGGCGACCGCCCGCTCGTAATAGTCGGGCACGATGCGCGGGCCACCGTCGGAGGCCGAGGCCAGGATGATCGACATGCCCGAGCCCATGCAGATGCCCAGGATCGCGATGATAAAACCCGGCCAGAAGATGTGTGAGGGGATCGAGAGCATGTCATTCTCCAGGGGAGGTGGGTCCCAGTAGCGGGAAGCTCGAGGTGGCCCAGGGCTCACCTTCGATAAGGATCTCAAAGGTGGCTGTGGCCGAGCCATCGGGCAGGGATGAAGGCGGGGCGGTCGTCCAGACCTCGACGCGCGTCAGCGCGCCGGCCTCCAGCGCGATGGTCTGCGGGCCGACCACACGCACGCTCGCACCTTCAGGCTCGGTGACGCGCAGGGTGGCCTGGCGATCCTCGCCGGTGCGGTTGCGCAGGCGAATGCGCAGGCGGTTGGCGATCTGACCGTCTGCAAGCTCGGTAAAGGCCGGTCCGGGCATGCGCCCGATGTCGACCTCCAGAGGCTCGCGCTGGCCGATCAGCGCCACAAAGAGCGTGCTGAGCACCACCAGAGCCACACCGTAGGCCATAAGGCGGGGGCGCAGCACGCGGGTGGGTTTGTTCTCAATGGCGTTCTCGGAGGTGTAGCGAATCAACCCGCGGGGTTTGTCGATGGCGTCCATGATGGCGTCGCAGGCGTCGACGCACTGGGTGCACGAGACGCACTCCATCTGCAGGCCGTCGCGGATGTCGATGCCGGTGGGGCAGGTGCGCACACAGGCCCCGCAGTCGATGCAGTCGCCCAGGCGCGCCTGTGGGTTGTCCAGATCGATGGGACCTTTGGATTTAAGTCGTCGGCCGCGGGGCTCGCCGCGCCCCGGATCGTAGCTGACAATCAGCGAATCGCGGTCCATCAGCACCGACTGAAAGCGGGCGTAAGGGCAGGTGATGGTGCACATCTGCTCGCGGAAATAGCCGAAGTCAAAGAGCACCAGCGCGGTGGTGATGGCCATGGTCGCAAAATAGCCGGGGTGCTCGGCCGGGCTCAAGGTCATCCAGCGCAGAAGCTCCGGCCAGCTCACAAAGTAGGCGACAAAGGTGTGCGCCAGAAAGAGAGAGAGGAGCGAGAAGACGCCGAACTTGACCGCTTTGCGAGCGAACTTCTCCGGGGTCATGGGGCCGGCGTCGCGCCTTCGGCGCGCGCTTTCTTTGCCCTCAATGAGCCGCTCGATGGGGCGAAACACAAGCTCCAGATACACCGTCTGCGGGCAACCCCACCCACACCACACTCGCCCGAAAAGCGCCGTAAAGAAGAAGACGCTCAGCAGGACAATGAGCATAAAGAGCATCAAGAGCACAGTGTCGGTGGAGTGCAGGGTCAGCCCGAAGAAGGTGAATTCTCCACCGGTGATATTGAGGAAGATCGCCGGCTTGTCGGCGATCTTGACCCAGGGCAGCGCCACAAAAAACGCGATGAGCACAAAGCCCACCACGCGCCGGGCGTTGAGAAAGCGGCCCGGGCTTAAGGTGGGGTAGATCCAGCGGCGAGAGCCGTCTTTATCCATGGTGGAGAGGACGGCATCGGGGGATTCGAGAATGGGAGGGGTGCTCATCATAGACCTCGTCATCGACGAGAAGAGAGGAGGCCCGGCCCGCGGCTCTAAGGCCGCGGGCCGGGCTAAAGGGTTATTGCAGCGAGGCGATGTAGGCGGTCAGCGCGGCGACGTCTTCCTGACGCAGCACCGGCCCCCAGGGGGGCATGCCGTTTTCGGGCACACCGTCACGGATGGTGGCGTAGATCTCGGGGAGCGTGCTGCCGTGAATCCACTGGTCATCGGTGAGAATCGGCCCGACGCCGCCCTCGTGGTTGGCACCGTGGCAGGGAGCGCAGGTGCCGGAGTAGACCTCGGCGCCTCGGGCCAGCGCGTCGGAATCGTCGAGAAGGGCGGTGAGCATCTCCTCGTCGACCGGCGGCGTGGCCGCCGCAAAGGCGTTGCGCGTGGTCTCGAGCTGGCGCGAAGCCCGGGTAAGCTGCGCGTCGTAGCCATCGATGAAGTCCAGGCCTAAGGCGACCATGTAGAAGATCGACCAGACGATGGTCACGTAGAAGATCGCCAGCCACCAGCCGGGCATCGGGTTGTCGTACTCCTGGATGCCGTCGTAGTCGTGGTCCAGGAGCACATCCTGTTCAGGGGCAGAGCTCTGAGGGGTGATTTCACTCATGGGTGGGACTCCTGACCGTTGAGGGTGCCGTCCTCCAGGGGGAGGTTCTGAGCGTGGTGGATTTCTTCTTTTTGAGCGAAGAGGGCCCGCAGCACGATCAGCGCAAAGGCAATAAGGAAGAGGACGAGGCCGACCTCGGCAAAGGCTTCCAGGCCGGCGGCTTCCATGATCTCACGTCGCATCAGTCAGCTCCTTCGGCGTTGGAGATGTCGGTACCCAGGCGTTGCAGGTAGGCGATGAGCGCGATGAGGTCGCGGTCTTGAAGTCCGGCCGGTCCGCCCTGCTCATGGAGCTCCTGAGCGATCTGGGCGGCCTGGGTGCGGGCGTCTTCGACGGCGCTTTCAGCCTGCTCGGGGGTGTAGGGCACGCCCAAAAAGATCATGGTTTCGATCTTCTTCTGGGTCTGGGAGAGGTCGAGCTCGTCGGTCTCAAGCCAGGGGTAAGCCGGCATGATCGAGCGGGTGTTGGTCGAACGCGGGTCGATCATGTGGCGGTAGTGCCAGAAGTGGTTGTACTTGCCGCCCACCCGCGCCAGATCCGGCCCGGTACGCTTGGAGCCCCAGAGGAAGGGGTGGTCGTAGACGCCTTCGCCGGGCTTGGAGTACTCGCCATAGCGCTCGATCTCATCGACCATCGGACGAATCTGCTGGGAGTGGCAGGTGTGGCAGCCCTCGGCGATGTAGAGATCTCGCCCCTCAAGCTCCAGCGGGGTGTAGGGCTGGACGGCGGCGATGGTCGGGACCGAGGAGCGGATGAGCAGCATCGGTACGATCTCGATGATCGTGCCCACCAGAATGGCCACGGTGGTCAGGATGGTGAAGACAAGCGGCCAGCCTTCAAGGAGGCGGTGCCAGCCGCCCTTGAACTTCTCCTGCAGGCTGAAGAGGGCTTCGTCGATGTTGGCCTGTTCGCCAGCGGCGCGGGCTTTGACAGGGCTGCTCTTGGTCTTCGGCGCGGGCAGCGCGGCGGGCACAATCGCCTCGGGGTCTTCGAGGGTTTTGGGCGCGGTGCGCGCGGTCATGATCAGGTTGTAGCCGCCCAGGCAGGTGGCGATCAGGTAGATCGAGCCGCCAATCAGTCGCACCCAGTACATGGGCACAATCGCCACAACCGTCTCCATGAAGTCCGGGTACATCAGGCGTCCGGTCTCATCGAAGGCGCGCCACATAAGCCCCTGGGTGATGCCGGCGCTGTACATCGCCACGATGTAGAGCAGGATGCCGACGGTCGCCATCCAGAAGTGGGCGTTGGCAAGACGGGTGGAGTAGAGCTTGGTCTGCCAGAGGCGAGGGGCCAGCCAGTAGATCATCCCGAAGGTCATAAAGCCGTTCCAGCCCAGCGCGGCGGCGTGAACGTGGGCGATCGTCCAGTCGGTGTAGTGGCTCAGGGAGTTGACGAGCTTCACGCTCATCAGCGGGCCCTCAAAGGTGGCCATGCCGTAGAAGGTGATACCCACCACAAAGAACTTCAGAACCGGGTCGGTACGCACCTTGTCCCAGGCGCCGCGCAGGGTGAAAAGCCCGTTGATCATGCCGCCCCAGCTGGGCATCCAGAGCATGATCGAGAAGACCATCCCCAGGGTGGAGGCCCACTGCGGAAGCGAGGTGTAGTGGAGGTGGTGCGGGCCGGCCCAGATGTAGATGAAGACCAGCGACCAGAAGTGCAAAATGGAGAGCTTGTAGGAGTAGATCGGGCGGTTGGCCGCCTTGGGCAGGAAGTAGTACATCAGGCCCAGGAAGGGGGTCGTGAGCACGAACGCCACCGCGTTGTGGCCGTACCACCACTGGATCATCGCGTCCTGAACGCCGGCAAACACCGAGTAGCTCTTAAAGAGCCCCACCGGGATGGCCAGGTTGTTGACGATGTGCAGCACCGCCACGGTGACGATGGTGGCGATGTAGAACCAGATCGCCACGTAGAGATGTTTTTCGCGGCGATGTTTGAGCGTGAGAAAGAAGTTCGCCGCAAAGATCACCCACACCACCGTAATGGCCAGGGCGATGGGCCACTCCAGCTCGGCGTATTCTTTGGTCTGGGTAAAGCCCATCGGTAGCGTGATGGCGGCGGCCACAATAATGGCCTGCCAGCCCCAGAAGTGGAGCTTGCTCATCATGTCGCTGAACATGCGAGCTTTCACCAGTCGCTGGGTCGAATAGTAGACCGCTGCGAAGATGGCGTTTCCGGCAAAGGCAAAGATCACCGCATTGGTATGCAGCGGGCGTAGCCTTCCGAAGGTGAAGTACTTGCCGAGCTCGTTGGCCGGGAAGTAGGCCAGCTGCAGGGCTAAGATGACGCCGACGAGCATCCCGATGATGCCCCAGGCGACGGTGGCGATGACGAACATCCGCACGATGCGATCATCGTAGCGGATGCGCTCGGTGGCTGCCGGGGCGAGCACTTGAGCGGGGTGTTGGGGGGATGGCGCTCGAGTCACGGGACCTCCTGGGACTCAACATAAAAGGGGGGAAAGGCATCTCGTCGTTGCCACGGAATCAGAACCGGGCGTGTGGAAGACCCGGCGGGTACGTGCGCAGGGCTTATCAAGTTGCGTGCCAGTGTGGCCATGTGGCGAAAAGACGCGGCGAAAAAGGTGCGGAGCGGACCTTGAGAGCTGCAAAGCGGCGAAGTGGTGTGCAAAAAATGCGTGGCACTCAGGCTATGCGCAGAAAATGCGCAATGCAAAGAGCAAGGCGTAGGGATTTGTAAGGGAGGGCTCAGGGTTAAGCAGGCGGACGGCGCGAAGGGTGCGTGTGGCGCGTGCTTTGCAATGCGCTCAGACGTGGGCCGGAGCTCGGACTTCGGCAGTGATGTGCGCATGAAGGAGTGAGTGTGAGCGAGGTGGCAGAGGTTGGAGCGTGGGCGCAGGTCGCGCCCTATTATGCGCAGGTGCTGGGCGTCGGCGTGATCTGGGTGAGCCTGCATTGCGCGGGGATGTGCGGGCCGATCCTGGCGAGTCTGACGGCGACGACCGGGGCGTGGTCGGAGCCGACGCCGGCCCGGCGGGTGATGAAGGCCTCGGCCGGGGTGCTCAGCTATCAAGGCGGGCGAGCGCTTACCTATGCGGCGATGGGGGCGGGGGCCGGCGCGCTGGGAGCGATGGCGCAGGGCTGGGTGCGGGGGATGACGCAGACCGCCGGGCTTGTGGTGGCGGCGGTGCTGGTGGCCGCCGGGCTGTGGAAGCTCTTGCCGGCGCGCTATCGGAGTGCGGGGGTGGGAGGCCGGCTCGGCGCAAAGGTTGCGGCGTTGAGCGGGGGGCTTTTGCAGCGGGCGATGCGCCTGGCACCGAAGAATCGCTGGCTGAAGATGGGGGTGATGGGGCTGATGATGGGGCTTTTGCCCTGCATGCTCATGTTCTGGGTGTTGAGCATCGCCGCGGCCACCGCCAGCCCCTGGCATGGCGCCGGGGTGATGGTGGTACTGGTAGCGATGACCACGCCGGTGTTGATGGCTGCGGCCAGCGGATCGAGCCTTTTAGGTGGACGGCTGCGCGCGGCTTCGGCGTGGCTTGTGGCGCTCGGCCTGATCCTCTCGGGGGTGTGGATGGGGCTTATCGGCGCGGCAGCCAACGGCTGGATCGATCATATCTACCTGGCCTTTGAGCTCTTTGGAGAGGCCTGGACGATGATGCTGTGGTGAGTGTGTTGGGGGGATGCAAAAGATGCGCGTGTGCCGGAGGGCTTTGTCCTATGCGGGGATGGCGCGTAGGTTAGGATGAGGAGTGAGACTGTGGACGGACCGATGCATGCGGATGGAGCACTTATGAAGGATCGTGAGGATGCGTTGATGGCCGAGCCGATGCCCCGGCTGGAGACTCTGGAGGAGGTGCTGGAGCACCTCTGGGCCTATGCCGAGCGCGGGGCGCACCGGCGAGATAACGCGATGGCGACGCCGATCTTTGTGACGACCCGCCAGGATGGGGCTCCGGGGGCGCGCACGGTGATTTTGAGGGACGTGGAGCCGGGGCGCGCGCTGCTCTGCCATACCGATCATCGCTCCGGCAAAGTGCAGGATGTGCAGGCCGAGCCGCGTACCATCTGGGTATGTTACGACCGGGAGCTTCACCAGCAGTTTCAGTTCATCGGGCGCACCACGATTCATAGCGACGACGCGCTGGCCGACCGGATGTGGGCCGAGGAGTCGCCGGATGAGCTGGTTTTTTATTATAAGAAGCCCCGACCCTCCGAACATGCCGATTCGCCGAGCTCCGCCCAGGATTTTGAAGAGGTCAGTGAGGCTGAGGCCCGGGCGAATTTTGCGGTGGTGCGCACCGAGATCGACGCCATTTTATGGCAACACGTTCACCCGGAGGGGGAGTACCGCGCCGGGTTTAAGCGTCAGGGCGACGGGTTTGTGGGCGAGTGGCTGGTGCCCTGACGTGAGGGGATTGGGGTGAGGTGGCGAGAGGAGGTTGTGGGGCGCGCGTTTTTTGCGCGCGAGATTCACGAGGTGGCGCGCGATCTTCTCGGTCGTGAGCTCTGGGTGGGGGAGCAGGGCGCGCGAATCGTCGAGGTGGAGGTCTACGAGGGGGCCAACGACGCGGCCAGCCACGCTCGCAGCGGGGTGCCCGGCGCGCGCACCTGGCCGATGTTTGCCGAGCCGGGTCGGATCTATGTGTACCGAATCTACGGGATGCACCGCTGTGTGAACCTGCGCGCGCCGAGTCGGGTGGGACCGGGCGCGATTTTGGTGCGGGCGGCCGAGCCGCTGGCAGGTTTTGAGGCGCGGGTCTGGCAGAAGCGGCGGCTGAGTGGGCCGGCGCTTCTGTGCAAAGAGATGGGAATCGACGAGCGCTTCAGCGGTGCCTGGGTGGGGCAGGGGATCGTCGTGCGTAAGGGAATGCCGGTGGCCGACGCGGAGGTGGGGCGGAGCGCGCGCGTCGGGCTCAACGCGGAGCGCTGCGGGGAGGCAGCGCGCTGGCGCTGGCGTTACGCCATCAAAGACTCGCCATGGTTCTCGCGTCCGCTCTGAGGATGCGTTGAGTGTCGCGAGGGAGCTTAGAAAATCGCGACGAGCAGGGCGATGATCAGGATCACCAGCGCCAGCGCGATCAACGCCCCTGCGCCACCCGGGAGGCGTTTGAGCGGCGATTGCTCGGGAGGGGGCGGTGAAAGATCAAAGGTGTGTGTGATGCGGTAGCCGCTCTTTTTGGGGGCGGGACGAGGAAGGCGGCGGTCGCGTTCGGCCTCCGAGAGGGTGGAGCGCACGATGCCCGCGTCGAGAAGCGCCTGTGAGGGGGCGATCGCAACGGGCAACGCCATGGCGTAACCCGAGGAGACGAAGTCGAGGTTCTGGCGGCGTTTGGCCTTCGCGACGGGGATCTCTTCGAGGTCGGCCTCGTCAAGGTCGGCCTCGTCGAGACTGGCTTCGGAGCGTTCGCGGGCGGCGGCTGCGGCGTCTTCCAGATCGTCGATGGCCTGGTCGAGTGCATCTTCATCAAGTTCGAGATCGGGGCCGATGGCCTGGGCGACGATGAGTTTTTCGTCGGGGTCGGACTCGTTCTCGGACTCGGACTCGGACTCGGACTCGGACTCGGACTCGGACTCGGACTCGGTCTCGTTCTCGTTCTCGTTCTCGTTCTCGTTCTCGTTCTCGTTCTCGTTCTCGGACTCGGGCTCGTTCTCGGACTCGAACTCGTTCTCGAACTCGGACTCGGACTCGGACTCGTTCTCGTTCTCGGACTCGAACTCGTCGGGGGGGGAGTTCAGCGAGATGTTCCAGCGGGCGCGGGACTCGGAGGTTTCCTCGGAGAAGGGGTCATCGAGGTAGAGGGGAGGAAGTTCGCGCAGGGCGGTGACTTCGTCGGGTCCGGCGGTATCGGGATCGTCGGGTGAATCGCCGTCGAGATCAGCCAGGTCGTCGATGCGAGGGACGTCATCGAACTCCGGTTTGGAGAGTTCGGCGGTGGCGAAGAGGTCTTCGGGAAGATCGTGGCGACCGAGGCGGCGCAGAGGGAATTCGGCGGTCTCGTCGCTGGAGGCATCTTCGGGAGGCGCCTCGCTGGCGTCGCTGTCGGAGGTCGCATCGTCCCCGGTTTCGGTGGGGCTGTCGGATGCGTCGTCGGCCGAGAGCAGCTCCATGGTGCGCTCGGTCATCATCGTGATTTCGCCCGAGTCGCGCACCGGGTCGACCACACCTTCGGGGGGCTCGGGAGGGGCGGGGAAGTCGTCGGGGTCGGGCGTGGGATCGGGTTTGAGCCGGCGTGCGCTGCGGGCGGGGCGCAGCATACCGAGCGCCGGGGTGGGCATCGCGTCGCGGTTGGGGCGGTTGATGGCCGGCGGTGGCGAGGCATCGTCGGTCGAAGGCCCGGTGCGTTCGCGGGTGGTGACGACGGTGTCCGGGGTGTTCTGGTGTGCCTCCTCTAGGGTGGAAAAGAGGGGCGCGAAGCTGGGATGATCGCCAATCGGCGCCCAGCTCTCCGAGCTCGGATCGAGCAAAAGATCAGCCGGACGGATCACCCAGTTTCGGATGAGCTTTTCGACCTTCTCCCGGGAGTCACATTTGTAGTGACGGATGTCAGTCTTGATGCGGAACATTCAAGCGTCGGCGGAGGGTCCGGTGAGTATCGTCGCAAAAAGTTCAGGTGGAGCGGAGCTTAGTGCGGGCGGGCGCTAAACTCAACCGGCATCAGCGCTGAACGCGGCGCATCTGCCGTAAGATTTCGTCGGCTACATCGCGGGTGCGTACGTCTTCTTCGGGGTCGTTGACCAGACGCACCATCCAGTCTTCGTGGGAAAAGGGGTCGGTGTTGCCCACGACCTTCAGCCACTTCAGACGCACCGACTCGCCCCAGACCACATGATGGATGTTTTCGTCAGGTTCCTCAAAGGTGAGGGGCTCGCAGTAGAGCTCGGGATCGACGCGCTGGAAGTGACGGCGTGCCGAGATGGTGTCTTCTTTGGTGGAGACCATCTTAAAGGCCTCCAGCGCCGCGCAGCGGCGGGGGCCGTGGGGCAGTGTGTCGACGCGGGCTTTGACCTGGTCGCGGGCATCGGCGGAGCCGATGCGTGCGAGTGCCCAGTAAGCGTAGGCGGCGACGGTCTCATCGGGATCGTCAATCTGCGTGAGGATTGTGGGCACGGCATAGGCGTCGGCCATGGCGGCCAGGCCGCGGAAGGCGCCCAGGCGGAGCTCCAGAGGTTGGTCGGCGGTGATGAGACGCTCCAGGGTGAGGCGGTGCTCTTCGGCCGGGGGAAGTTTGCCCAGGGCATGGGCGGCCCGGGCGCGAGTCTGCGGATCGGGGTCGTCGGTGGCCATGGCGGAGAGTGTTTTATCGGCGCGGCGTACCAGCAGGGCGCCGGCGGTCCAGGCCGCGCGCTGACGCACGCTGGTTTCAGGGTCGCCCAGCCCCTCAAGGATCATCTCCTGGAGGGCGGGACGCTCCCAGATCTGGTTGTTGAGCGGGTCGGCCAGCATGGTCAATGAGGCCAGACGCTCCTCGGGATCGTCGGAGCGCATACGCACCTGGAAAAACGCCTCATTATGGTAGGCGTCAAAGAATCCGCCGATGACCTGGTTGATGGCAAAGCCGTTGACGAAGAGCGCGATGGCGATGATGGCGATGAACTCCGCGTTGTGGTCGTGGACGGCGAGGAGGTCATCGCTCAGGGAACTCCTGGAGGCAGGCTTCTCCCCCAGGAGCACGCGCTGGCGCCACCCCGGCGAGAAGAAAAACTCGCCGATGAGCGCGGCCTGCAGAAAGGCGGTGACGAGCAGCAGAAAAAGATTCGCGGTGATCAGCACCAGGTTGAGCATCACGGAGGCGCTGGTGTTGAGGATGTAGTCCGCGCTGATAAAGGCGCAGGCCGTCGCCAGCGCAATAAAGGCAAGGGACGTGATGACCAGGCGGGCGCGGGTTCGCGCCGGCCAGCGCATCAGTCCCCACTCGGAGACGTCCGTGACGAGTTTGGGGCGTTTCACAGGCGACCTGTCGCAGCGGGAGAACACGGCTCGTTATGCGGGTCAAAGAGAGCCGGTGGGGAGAACGGAGAAGGTATTCGGCGCATTTCAACCGTAGATCCGCTCGGTGGCGCGGATGGCCAGCTGGCGCGGTAAGAAGCGGGTGAGCAGGATGAAGGCCTTGATGCTCAGCCCGTAGACGGAGTTGAGGTGATGTCGCTCCGCGTCTTTGATGGCGCGGGCTACCACGTGCTCCGGGTCGGCCATCACGCCATCGGGCCCGGCTTTGGTGCCCCCCTGGCTTGCGGCGACGTCAAAAAACTCCGTCTGCACCGGCCCGGGGCAGACCGCGGTCACGCCGATGCCGCGGGGTTTGAGCTCGCGGGAGAGGGCATTGGAGAAGTTGACGACAAAGGCCTTGGAGGCGGCGTAGACGGCGAAGTGAGTGATCGGCAAAAAGCCCGCCGAGGAGGCCACCTGCACGATGTGCGAGCCTTTCTGGCAGAAGGGCAGCGCGCGCTGGGTGATTTCGGTGAGCGCGCGGATGTTCAGATCGATCATCTGCAGGTTGGTCGCCACGGGCACCTGGTCAAAGCGGCCGATTTTTCCGAAGCCGGCGTTGTTAATCAGCCAGGTGACGGTAGGCGTCTCCTGCGCCAGAGTGGCGAAGAAGGCGTTGAGGGCGTCGTCATCGCATAAATCCACAGCGAAGACGCGTCCTCGGGCGTGCTTTAACTCCCCGGCCAGCGCTTCGAGGCGCTCTTTGCGGCGAGCCACGAGCCAGATCTCGTCGATGTCAGCGCGGCCGTCGAGCTGCAGGGCGAAATGGCGGCCCATGCCGGCGGAGGCTCCGGTGATGATGGCGATGTTCATGGTGAATCCTTCCGAAGAAAGGGGGGCATCCCGACAGGTCGCGGGAGTGTAATAGCGAGGTTGTGGGTTGTCGAACCGCGCGTGTCTCCGATCGTCGCCTGACGCGGGTGGCGAAAATGCGCGTGAATGCGGTACATAATCCGTGTTGAGTGTGAGAACCGACGGCTGGCTGACCGATGAAAGGTCCGCCGGGCGGTGCGTCTTTGAGGTGTTTTTGGAATTTGGACCCAGCGTAACGTTTCCTTTCAGCAACCCGGTTTTGATCTTTGCGACGCTGATGGCGCTGATTTTTTTAGCGCCGCAGCTGGTGACGCGTTTGAAGATCCCGGGGATGGTCGGCCTGATCCTGGGTGGGGCGCTGGCCGGGCCTTCGGCGTTAAATCTGCTGGAACGCGATGCGACGATCGTGCTTCTGGGCACCGTCGGCCTGCTTTATTTGATGTTTCAGGCGGGGCTCTCGCTGGATCTGGGGCGTTTTAATACGCTCAAGGGTCGCAGTGTGGTCTTCGGGCTCATCTCGTTTTTCCTCCCGCAGCTGCTCACGCTGTGGGTGGCGCTTAATGTGCTGGGATATTCGCTGGAGGCCTCGCTCTTGCTGGGGTCCATTATCGGCTCGCACACGCTGATCGCCTACCCGATCGTGGCGCGGCTGGGGCTGATGAAGAACACCGCGGTGACGATGACCCTGGGGGGCACGCTGGTAACGGACACGCTTTCGCTGGCGATTCTGGCGATTGTGATGGCGTCTTTGAGCGGGGATGTGGCTGCTATTGACTGGGCGATCTTTGGCGGGGCGGTGGCGCTGTACGCGGCCGCGGCGATTCTCGGTCTCCCCCGGCTGGGGTATGCGTTCTTTCGCACAGTGCGCAACAGCCCGGAGATGGAGTTCGGGTTTTTGATGACGGTGCTCTTCATCACCGCCTGGCTGGCCGAGGCGGTGGGACTGGCGCCGATCATCGGGGCCTTTATCGGGGGGCTTGCGCTCAACAGCCTGGTGCCGGAGCAGAGCACGTTGATGGCGCGTATTCGCTTTAATGGCGAGGCGCTCTTTGTGCCCTTCTTTTTGATCTCGGTGGGACTTCTCATCGATTTCCGGGTGCTCTTTAGCAGCCTGGAGTTGTGGAAGCTGGCCGCGGTGTTGGTGGGCCTTGTGAGCATCGGGAAGTTGGCCGCGACGCTGATTGTGCGCCAGATCTTCGGCTATACCTGGGCGGAGGGCTGGACGATCTACGGGTTGAGTGTGCCCCAGGCTGCGGCCACCCTGGCGGTGACCCTGATCGGTTTTGAGGCCGGGATCTTTGACGGGACGCTGGTCAACGCTGTGGTCGTCATGATCCTTGCGACCTGCATCCTGGGGCCGGCGCTGGTGGAGAAGTACGGATTGGAGATGGCGCATCGCGCCGAGGCAGCGCCGGTCGAGCAGCACCGGGTGCGCGAACGTCTGCTGGTGCCGGTGGCCAACCCGAAGACCTCCGATGATCTCTTCGATCTGGCGCTTTATATGCGCGACCCGAAGTGTCGGGAGCCGGTCTACCCGCTGATGGTGGTTACCGATGGGCAGGACGCCGAGGAGCGTCTGCAGACCAAGCGCAAGATGCTCGATCATTTTGTGGATAAGGGGGCCGAGGCCCAGGTTCAGGTGCGTCCACTGGCGCGCATCGCGATGAACGTGGCTAACGGTATTGCCCGTGTCGCTCGTGAGGAGCATGCCTCAATGGTGCTCATCGGTTGGAGCGGGCACGTCTCCACGCGTGAGCGCATCTTCGGTACCGTGCTCGATCAACTTCTCGAAGAGACCCGCCAACTTCTCTTTGTGAACCGAATCTGCGAGCCGCTCGCGACGACGGAGCGCGTGGTGCTGGCGGTGCCGCCTTTTGCGGAGCGCTCACCGGGCTTCTTTGAGGCGGTGCATTCGGTCAAGCAGCTGGCCTCCCGTCTCGACGCCGAGCTGATGGTGGTATGCGACGAGCGTTACATCGAACAGGACCGGGAGCTGGTCGACTCGCTGGAGCCGCAGATGGACGCGAAGTACGTGCCGGTGCAGGCCTGGTCGACGCTGGTGCAAACGCTCGATGAGGTCGTGGATCGAGGCGCGATGATCTTTGCATTGAGCGCCCGGCCTCGCTCGGCACCCTGGATTCCCGAGCTCGATCGTCTGCCGCGGGTGCTCGGGGAGCGTTATCCGGACAATTCGCTCTCGGTGGTCTTCCTCTCGGAGTATGGCGGCGCCGGTTGAGCTTCGGGGGGGCGCACGCTCATCTGACGCAGGCGGCCGGTGAGGATTGCGGCCAGTGGGTCGTCCTCGTCGGTGGCCGCCAGCAGGGTGAGCAGCGCGTCGAGGTTGGGATCGAGCTTCAGGGAGAGGCGCAGCGTGGCGTTGGCCTCATCGATGTGGACCTGGATTCCGGGAAGCGCGCTCCGGGCGTCGGTGCTTAAGAGCTCATCGAGCGATGCACTGAGCAGAAGGGTGCGAAGCAGGGCGCGATGATGCGGAGCGCGTCCCGATGAAGAGAGCCAGTCGGCCAGGGGGCGAAGATCGACGCGGGCACCTTCGCGGTGCAAAAGGCCGCAGTCGCGCACCGACGCCAGGGCAAGCGCCATAAGACGGAGCGTCTCTTCAAGGTCCAACTTCTGGAAGATGTCGTGGCCGATCAGGTGAAGATCGCGCGCCATATTGGCCAGGGCATCCGCCGAGGCGTCGGCGTTCTCCAGAGCCTTGCGGGCCAGCTCGACGCTCGGGGCGTCGAGGCGAGGGCTTGCCCCGAGGGGACCGGGGGCCTCGCCGTGGACCCAGGCGCCGGTCAGCCTGGCGAGGCGGTCGGCCAGGGCGGCGCGCGGGCCTTCGGCCCGCCAGCGCGCTTGCTCAAAGCGGGCCAGATCGGCCTGCTGATCGCTTAAGCCCTGGCGCTGGCCCAGGAGCACAAGCTCGCGGAGCTCTTCTTCCCGGCTCATCAGCGAGCGGCGCAACGCGTCGCGCAACGTCAGCCCCGGGGTATCGGTCAGGTCGCAGAGGTTGAGCAGGTGCAGGCAGTAGTGGGCATAATGGGTAGCCTCGCGCAGCGAGATGTCGCGCGAATCGGCCAGTTCGGCGCAATCGCCGCGCAGAAATAGCGTCCAGGGTTTGAGCGCGCTTAAAGGAAGCGCTCCCTGAAGATGCAGAAGCATCCGATGGCGGGTTTCCATCAGCGCCTGGGTCAGCGCCAGCAGCGCCGGATCGTCGGCAAAGAGGGTAAATCCGGCCAGGTAATGGCGAAGTTCGCGCTGGGAGGGGGCCTCGTCGCCCGGGCGCGGGCCGAAGGCCAGGGCGGCGCGTACGGCCACCAGCAGGCCCTGGCTCTCCAGGTTCTGCGCCAGGCTCTTTTCGAAGTCGCGCGAGCGGGCTGTGAGCATGGCCAGCGCCGGCGGACACTCCTCGTCACAGGCGCGCTCAAGCTCATCGAGCAAACGCAGCCCCCCTCCGCTCCGATCGATCTCCCAGGGCGGCATCAAACGTTGAAGCTCGGCGACCGGGCTCTCCATCGCGCTGGCCAGAAGCCCGGCCTTCTCCATCAGACGATCCAGCGCGCGCACCGGCTCCAGGCTGGCGAGCGCTCGGAGCTGGCGATCGTGCTCGGCGGCCAGCTCCAGCGCCTGCCGACGCGGATCATCCTCGCTCGCATCGTCGTTGAGTGCGCGTGGGGTGCGGCGCACATGCGTCGACGCCGCCAGATGGTGAGCGCGCTCCAGACGACGGTGCAGCGCCTCGGTGCCCAGCGCGCTCAAGAGCCCCTGGGCCTGAAGGGCACGGGAAACCTCGGCCGGGCCGATATGCTCCTGGGCCCACCGATCGTAGAGGGCCACCAGCGGCAGCGCTTCGCCGGCCTCGATCAGCGCCTCGGCGCTGAGCTCTTCGGAGAGGTTAAGCGAGGCCAGCGCCAGATGACGAAGTGCGGCGCCCTGATCGGGACGTTGCAGATGTCGGGGATCGATCAGCGCCTGCAGCAGGGCGCAGGCCTGCTCGCGGCGGTGGGTACTGTCGGAGGAGCTCATTCGCGACCTTCCGTGGTGTTGAGTCCGCGCGCCTTCAACCCGGAGGATGCTTCCACAGCATCGCTCTTAAAGCCAGGCCTGGCGCGGCGTAACGCGAAGGGTGCGGGCGGTGATTCATCCATGAATCATCTTGATCATCAAAACAACGCACCCTGAATAGGCTTGCAGAAGATAGCCACAAAACCCACGCGCAGGCAACCAGGCTGTGTCGAAAAACTGTGGAAAACCAACCCTGTGGAAAAGCCTGTGGAAAACTCTCTCGCACGCGACGGGCTGGAGTGTCCTTCGTACAGATCGGCGAGGCGGTGGGAGTAAACGTTGGCCAGAAGATGAATCCAATGGCCCTTTTTGCGTCGATATTTGGCTGGCACGGGATCTGCTTAGCAGTGCAAGCGGAAGCTGTCCCGGAGTGACACCCTCTCCAAGAACCATGTAGCACGCACGCAGGTTTCTACTCGGCTCGTCATCATGGCGAGCGCTCAAAATGAGGTGAGTGATGCGCAACGATTTCTTGAAAGTACTCGGTCTGACGATGGCCGTCGGTGGTGTGGTGGCCTGTGGTCCCTCCGAAGATCCGCAGCTTGAGGAGCAGCCCGTCGACGCCCTCTCGGTGCGGCAGGCGGTGAGTGAGTCGGTGGGCAACTCGGCGGATGCGGTGGCCGAGGGCCTGGCGTTTCTTGGCGAGTCGAGCCTCTTTCATGACTACGTGTGGTCGAGCTCTGGCGATTCGGCCTGTGTGGGAGAGCCGGTGGAGCCGCCGATTCCCGGCGAAGAGCCTGGCGGCGAAGAGCCCATGCCCTGTGAGCCCGAGCCGGTGGCGCCTTTTGAGCCGGACTTCGACGAGGAGCGCGATGAGATTCGCCGCGTGCTCGAAGAGCGCATCTTCGCCGATGAGAATGTGGAGTCGGCCAGTGAGACCGAGGTCACCTACCTGCTTAAAGGGGAGGTGGTTTGCGCCGAAGAGGAGGAGCTCGATCGCGCCGAATGTGAAGAGGAGGTCGACGCGCTGGAGATTCGCCTCAAGGCCCGCTCCTTCGCTGAGGGTGAAGTTGACATCGACGTGATGGTCGGCCCCGACCGCCTCTCGCCATTGTCGATGGCCTTTGGTCCGGCGCGGGTTGCCGCGGACCTGGACCTGTCGATCTTGAAAGACGCCGCGGAGTTTGTGGCCGCCGAGATGGGCGAGGAGTTCGATGGGAGCTTCCCCCAGACGATGTCGGGGAGGCTGAGTGCAGAACTCTCGAAGTCGGGTGATGAGGTGGCGTTGAGCGTGGCCGTGGGTCAGGCCATTGCGCTGGCCGGGGAGATGTTCTCGGTCGATATCGCCGCAAGTCCCCGGGCGCTGGAGATTCGCTCCGATAGTGCAGCCCGCGAGCTCAGCTTTGAGGTCGATATGGACGCGCTGGCGCTGAACTTCCCCACCGGCGATGTGGAGGAGTGCTACGATGTGGAGGTGCCCGGCGAGCCTGGCAACTACGAGTTCAACTGCGAGGTGGTTGAGGAAGGTTACCAGATGGGCGCGGCGCTGGCCGGTATCAAGGGGGCGTTGAGCTTCCTGGCCGCCGAAGATCGCATGGAGCTTCGCGGCTTTGGCCTGGGCGCCTCCCCGGCCCAGGTCTTCGTCGAAGGCGAAGAGGTCGCCGCGCTGGATTTCAACGCCGACCACGGTCGAAGCCTCGATCTGGACCTGGCCAAAGATGGCGATGATATCGCTATCTCCATGTCTCCGGGCCTGGACCTGGAGCTGATGCTCGCGCTCTACCGGGCGCAGGACGTGATCAGCGACCTGGAAGCGTGGATGCTCGACGATGTGCTCAGCCTGGTCATCGACGGCGATGAGAGCCCGGCGCTGCGCATGGGTGAGGCCGGCGTGAAGGTGGAGCGTGGCCAGCTGATGATGAGCTCCGAGTCGGCGGACGTCGTCGTGGAGATCGAGGCTGGCATGTGCATCGGTGAGGTGGAGCCCGCCGAAGGCAGCGCCGAGCACCCGATGTCTGCCGTGGGTCCGGTGGCCTGTGAGCAGTAAGTTCGCCCGGCGCGGAGCGCCGCCATCGTGACCGCTTAGAAAAGAGCCGCGCCCTTTTGGGGCGCGGCTTTTTTTTTGCTCAGCCCGTCGATGTGCCAGACCCTGGCCCGGAGCGCGCCTCTCCTGCGAGCGGTGAGGCTTTGCAGTGAGCCCGAAAGCCGTTAGCGTTCCTGCGGTGAGCGCGATGATCGATGAAGCACCACAAGCCCCCTTCGGATGCGTGGGGGGCAATGCGCGCCGATGCAAAAGCGATGGATGATCGCCGGGCACTCGCCCGGGCCAAGGGAGGTGTCAGGTGTCGGGTCGAGCAACGAGGTGGATGATGCGAGTGGTTCTCACGCAGGCGCTGGCCACAGCCCTGTGGGGGTGTGACCCCTTTAACGCGACCTTCGATGAGGTCGAGGACGCGCAGTACTATGAGGCGCAGGAGCTGATCGCCACCGAGCCGCCCCGTGGCGAGCTGGTGGTGATGGACTGGAACATCAAGTTTGGCGGGGCGCGGATCGACTTCTGGTTCGACTGCCACGGCGATCGCGTCTTGATGGACGAAGACGAAGTTCTCGAAAATATGGAAGGGCTGGCCACCAAGATCCGTCAGGTCGACCCGGATGTGCTCCTGATGCAGGAGATCGACATCGACTCCAAACGCGTGGCCTACGTCGATCAGGTGCAGTGGCTTCTGGATAATACCGAGCTCAACTACGCCGTCTTTGCCTCGCAGTGGCGCGCCCACCACGTGCCCACCGACGGTATCGGCAGGGTGAATATGGGCAATGCGATTCTCTCGAAATACCCGATTCGGGATGCGCAGCGCATCGCCATGCCGCAGATCAGCACCAACGATGCGCTCACGAACTACTTCTATCTCAAGCGCCACATCCTCACCTCGATCGTGGAGGTGCCTGAGTACGGGGATCTGCACGTGCTCAACGTGCATACCGACGCCTTTGCGCAGGATGGCACCAAGGAGTTGCAGATCGATCTTTTTAAAGATGAGCTCGACCGCATCGACCGGGCCGGCGGCATCTTTGTGGCCGGCGGCGATCTGAACACGCTTCCGCCGGGCAGCGCGCAGCAGAATGGCTTTCCAGACTCGATCTGTGAGTCGGAGGACTTTCAGGCCGATGACTTCCGCGCCGAAGAAGACGCGCTCAGCGCGTATTACGAAGACTACACCCCGGCCATTCCGCTGGAAGACTACCAGGCCGACAACTCGCCATACTTCACCCACTCCACCCAGGGTGGGACCTTCTGGAATCGCAAGCTCGACTACCTCTTCACCAACGGCACCTTTGTGCCGGGCTCGGGGCTGACCCATCAGAACGCTTCCAGCGGCGGGATGGAGACGATGCCGCTCTCGGATCACGCGCCGATCACCGTGCGCTTTGCGCTGGAGGAGCGATGATGGCGACGCGATGGATGTGGATGGGTGTGGTGGCGATGCTGCTGATGCCGGCGCTGGCGAGCGCGCAGGACGCGGGGAGCGCGGAGGTTGAGGCCAGCGCGGAGGTTGAGGCGGAGAGGTCGGGCGGTGACGATGCAGACGCCGAGGGACGGGCGTTTGTGGGCGATACAGCCCTGTTGAGTGAGGTGGGGCGTTGGGAGGTGGGGCTCTTCGGGCCGCTTCGTTACGGGCTGAGCGAGGAGATGGAGCTTGCGGTGCACCCGCTGCTCTTCTTTGTGGCGCCCAACGCACAGCTTAAAGTCGGCCATGGTCAGCGCGGTGGGTGGCATGTGGCGAGCACCTATCAGCTGACCTACCCGACGCCGCTCCTGAGGCTGCTGGCACGGGAGGGCATCGGCGGAATTTTGCCCTCGGATCGGGCGGTGCCGCATATCGTCTCGTTGCAGGGCGAGCTTCGGGTCACGCGCGAGATGGGGGCGCATCTGTTGAGCCTGGGGCTCGGCGTGCAGGTTGCCCCGAGGGTGGGGGAGTCGCAGCTTGTGTCGATCGATCTTCCCTTTGTCTACCCGCGCACCGCGGCGATGTTCGGCTGGGCCACCGGGATTGCGTCGGTGCATATGCAGGGGCCCATCGCAGGCAAGCTCGGCTATGAGGCCGATGTGCGGGCGTTTACCTACCCCGGGGTCGACGGGGCGTTTGCCGTGGAGCAGGGTGCCTCACTGCGTTTTGACGCCAGCCAGGGGTTTATGGCGCAGCTGGGCTACCGCCTGAGCTACGCCGGCTATCCTTTTGGCACGATGTTCAACATCGTACCCACCCTCGAGTTGGCCTGGGGCTTCTAGCTCCGGGTGCAGCCCGGCAGATGGGGGGAGCCTGCGCCGCCATCAATGATCACGACTCAGGGAGCGAGGATGAGCACAGTCAGAGCACGCGTGATGCGCTGTCTGAGCGCGATGGTGGGGGCTGCGCTTCTTACCGGCTGTGTGATCGCGCCGGGCTTGAGCCGAGGTGAGAACCCCCGGGTCGAGGTGGAGGTCTGGCGCGAGGGCCGCCCCCTGCAACCTCAGCGCTGGTACTACGTCGAAGCCCCGGGCGCGCGCTGCGCCAACGGCTCGCCGGTGGGCGTGGGGGTCAACGCGGCACGCTCCAGCCGCGATCTTCTGGTGTACTTCAACGGCGGCGGTGCCTGCTGGAATGCGATGAGCTGCGGTATCCTGGAGACCGCCGCCAACACCGAGATCCGCTACTCCAGCAACCAGCTTGGCAAGGAGGTCCACCCCCTGGCCGAAGCCGGCGTGCTCAGCCGCGATAAGGCGATCAACCCGCTCTCCTCCGCGAATTTTATGTTCGTGCCTTATTGCACCGGCGATCTTCATGCCGGATACACCCAGACCACCTACCCGGGCCTGGGGTTGGAGGGGCCGGTCTACCACCAGGGGCGGCGCAACGTGGAGCTCTTCATCGAGCGCGCCCGCCAGATCTTCCCCGAGGTCGAGAGGGTCTGGCTGATGGGCGTGAGCGCCGGTGGCTACGCGGTCGCCTTGAACTTCGAGCTCTTCAAATCATCCTTTGAGGGGGCCGAGATCCATGCCTACGCCGACGCCTCCCCCTGGCTCACCCTGGACGATGAGCGCTGGGAGGCGTGGCGCACCAACTGGGCGATGACCCTGCCTGAGGCCTGCGAGGGTTGTCTGGAGAACAGCGAGCTCATTCCCAGTCGCCTTGCCCGCGCCTACCCGGAGTCGCGCTTTGCGCTCTCGGTCTTTTCGCACGACACGGTGATCTCGACCTACTTCGGAGCGGTGCCCAACCGATTTGCGGAGCTGCTCGAAGAGCATTTAAGCTCGTATTATCAAGAACATCCCAACATGCGGGTGTTTGTGGCTGAGGGCGGCGATCACGAGACGCTCTTGCAGCTGCGCACGTTGACCGGCCGCGATTCGCGCAGGCTGGAGTCCTTTTATCGAGCGTGGGTCACGGGCGAGGTGAGTGATGAGCAGGCGTCAGAGTAGCGGGTGGCGAGTGCGTGTCGGGCTCTATGTGCTGAGCGTGGGGCTGGCCGCCGGTTGTCTGCCCACCCCCGGGCAAAAGGGCGTCGGTGCCGACGATGATGCAGGTGCAGGCGACGTCAGCGCCGATGTCGACATCACACCCACCCCGGTGGAGGACGGTTGGGTCTACCAGCCTCTGGAAAACACCTTTTGTGGTGGTGGAGGGCCGGCCGGTCTCGGGCTCAACCTCAATGAAGCGTCGACTGACCTTGTGATCTTCCTCAACGGTGGCGGGGCCTGCTGGGACGCGGCCAGCTGCTACGTGCTCAACGCCGCCGTCAATATTGAGGGGGAGTACACCGCAGCGAAGTTCGCCTCGGAGGTGCGCCCGCTGATCGCCAGCGGACTCTTTGATCGCGAGGACGAGGCCAACCCCTGGCCCGACGCAAGCTATGCGTTTGTGCCCTATTGCACCGCAGATCTGCACAGCGGCGATGCGATCAAGAACCACGATGCCTTCCAGCCCGAGCGCATGGTGCATCATAAGGGCGCGGTCAATATGGCGCGCTACCTGGCGTACCTGAGCGAGGAGCTTCCGCGGATCGAGCGCGTCTGGATGCTCGGTGCCAGCGCCGGAGGCTACGGCGCGACGCTCAACTTCTGGCGGGTGGAGGAGGCGTTTCCCGGCGCGGAGGCCCATCTTCTGGCCGACTCCGCGCCCTTTGTGCAGCCCGGCGAGGGGCGCTGGGGCATCTGGCAAAACGTCTGGGAGATGACCTTGCCGCCCGAGTGCGAGGGGTGCGAGGCACGGGCCGACGCCATCCCCGCGGCGGTGGGGGCCGCTCATCCCGACTCCCGCATCGGGCTTCTGGCCTTTGAAGACGACGCGGTGATCGCGGTCTTCTTTGCCATCGGCCTCTTTGATATGGGCGCGCGCACCCGGGCCCTGGTCAACGACGCCTATCAGGGTGAGACGATGCGGGGTTTCTCGGTGGCGAGCAACGAGCACGTGATGCTCACCTCCTGGAAGAACCGTCGCGATAAAAATGGTGAGGCATTGCCGGAGTTCTTGAGGTGGTGGGTTGAGGGGCGCTGATGGGTGTGCGGTGTGGGGCGATTTGAGCGGCGGGCTGGCGGTTCGCGGGTTGTGGTTAGGTGGTTGTGTGGTTGAGGGCGTTGGGGGGTGTGCGTGGTGGGGAGGTTCGTGTGGGCGGCAGGTGGTTCGCGGGTTGTGGTTAGGTGGTTAGGTGGTTGTGTGGTTGAGGGGCGCTGAAGGGTGTGCGGTGTGGGGCGATTTGAGCGGCGGGCTGGCGGTTCGCGGGTTGTGGTTGTGTGGTTGTGTGGTTGAGGGCGTTGGGGGGCTTGCGGTGTGGGGCGATTCGAGTGGGCGTAGGGAATGGTTTGGGGTGGATGTCGAGAGATGAGAGAAGTTCAGTATCTATGCGGGTGATCGGGGGTTTAGGGAAGGGAAGATGGCATGAAAAAGGACGCCCGAAGGGGCGTCCTTTTTTGATGCGCTAAGATGTCGCGAGAGGCTTATTCGGCCGCGGCGGTCGCTTCGCCGATGACCATCACGCGCGCATCTTCGGGAGCTGTCAGCGGGGAGTTTTCTTCGACGTAGGTCACCAGGGCGTCGAGGTCGATGGGGCCCACCACGCGCTCTTTTCCTTCAGCGAGCACGGTGAAGCCGTCGCCGCCGGTGCTCAGGAAGGTGTTGACGGTGACGCGGTAGTTCGCCTCCTGGTCGATGACCTCACCGTTGAGCACGATGCTGCTCGCATCGACGCGCTCGCCAGTCGGGGCGTCGGCGTTCCAGGTGTAGCTAAAGCCCTCGGAGACGCCGAGCATGTGGGTGCGGTCCGGGTTGACCCACTGCTGCTCAAGCAGAGTGTGAATCTGCTGGCCGGTCAGCGTCATGGTGACCAGCGTATTGCCAAAGGGCTGGCAGGTGTGCAGGTCGGCAAAGGTGAGGTTGCCCTCGGCGTTGGGCTCCAGCGAGGAGCGGATGCCGCCGGGGTTCATAAAGGCGACCTGCGCGCCACCGATATCCTCGCCGGCGGTCGCGGCGAGCTGGGCGTCGGCGATGAGCTTGCCCAGCGGGGACTGACCCGTGGCGTCGCGCTCACGGCTGATGGGCGCGGTGAGGCTGCCGACGACGCGCTCGGCCAGGGGCGCCGAGATCTCGGCGTAGGTGTCGATCAGCGTGGCGATCTCGGGGTCGGGCTCCACATCGTGAGTCACCGCGCGCTGGCGCGCGCTGCGCTCAAGCACCTCGCCGGTCTGGCGATCGATGGTCATGTCGATGGCGGTGACCACGCGGCCAAAAGACTGCGCGGCGGTCACCAGCTTGCCCCCGAACTCACAGACGTAGGCGGCGTGGGTGTGGCCGGTCACAATCACCGAGACGAGCGGCGGCATCGCCTCGGCGATGGGAACGATCGCCCCCTGCACATCGGGGCACTCACCGATGTCGCGCTGTTCCCCGTGGATCACGCCGCCCTCGTGCAGAAGCACAATGGCGGTGGCGACGTCTTCGGCCTCAAGCTGTGGAAGCAGCGCTTTGACCGTCTCGACCTCATCGTAAAACTCCAACCCTTCGACCGCGGTGGGCACCACCGCAGACGGGGTATCTTCAAGCGTCATGCCGATGATGGCGACCTTCACCCCGTCGATATCGCGGATGATGTAGGGCGGAAGCAGCGTGTCTTCCTCGCCAGTGATACGCACGTTGGCGGCAAGGTAGCTGAAGGTGGGGCCTTCGTAGGTGTAGCCCTCGCGGCAGCCGGCGGTGGGGTGGCAGCCCCCCTCGGCGATGCGCAGAAGTTCCTGATAGCCCTCATCGAACTCGTGGTTTCCCACCGACGAGGCGACAAGCCCGATGGCGTTCATCACCTCAATGGTCGGCTCATCGTGGAGCAGCGCGGAGACCAGCGGGGAGGCACCGATCAGATCGCCGGCCGCCAGCACAAGGGCATGGTCGACGGCGTCGCGCTCCGCGTTGATATGCGCGGCCAGGTAGGCCGCGCCACCGGTTTCCACCTTCTCACCATCGACCCAGACCTTGCCGGAAGGGCCCTCAAGCGCGCCGTGGAGGTCATTGAACGCGAGCACGCGCAGGTTGACCGGATCGGCGTTTTCAGCGGCCTCAGGCGTCTCGATGGGAGGAGCGTCGGGGGCGGAGCCCGAGGAGCAGGCAACAAGCGCGAGCGAAGCGAGCGCGGCGACAACACGAGGGGTCCAGATCATACAAGCCTCCGAAAAGCGGCCAGGGTCAGCGATAGCGCCGAAGGTGTACCCTACTATATGGCCGCAGGCAAAACGCGTGTCGGTTAGGAGGTGTGCGTGTTGTGGTTAGGTGGTTGTGGGGTTGAGGGGTTGAGGGGCGCCGGGGTTCGCGGAGTGGGTCGATTCGTGAGGGCGGTGGGAGGTTCCCGCACAATAAAAAACCCGAGCGCATCCAGCGCTTTCGATAGCAAGGAGGCTGGGATGAAGCTGTAGCAGCGCTACCGCGAATCCCAGACGACGCAGCTAGCGGAGCGCTGGGGCGCTCGGCGTGTGGTTGTGGGGTTGAGGGGCGCCGGGGTTCGCGGAGTGGGTCGATTCGTGAGGGCGGTGGGGGGGGCCCGCACAATAAAAAACCCGAGCGCATCCAGCGCTTTCGATAGCAAGGAGGCTGGGATGAGCGCTACCGCGAATCCCAGACGACGCAGCTAGCGGAGCGCTGGTGCGCTCGGCGTGTGGTTGGGTGGTTGAGGGGCACCGGGGTTCGCGGAGTGGGTCGATTCGTGCGGACGTTGGGAGGGGCGCGTGGTGTGGTTGGGTGGCGATGGGGCAAGAAATTGAAAAACCCCGCAACATCAAAATGTTGCGGGGCTCCGAGGGGTGACGCAGGTTCGGTCAGGCGGCTGCCGGTGCCAGCTGGGGCATCTCATTGAGCAGGCGCTTGAACTCCCGGTACTCGGCAATGACGCGGCGTTCGGCCTCGCGACGCGCGTGGCGAAGCTCGCGGGCCGCCTCGGTGTGCAGCTCTTCGGCGCGGCGCGCGAAGTCGCGGTGCAGCGCGCGGGCCTCTTCGAGGGAGGCTTCGAAGCGGGCGCTGGCCTCGTCGAATTGGGCCTGAAGTTGCTCCTCCCACTCCTCGCGTTGCGCCTGGTAGCGCTCGTAGAGGTTGCTCCAGCGGCGGCGCAGTCGACGATCAAAGGAGCTGCGCTTGAGGTTGGTCGCAAGCCCCACCCGCTC
This sequence comes from Lujinxingia sediminis, assembly GCF_004005565.1. NCBI lineage: Bacteria > Deltaproteobacteria > Bradymonadales > Lujinxingiaceae > Lujinxingia > Lujinxingia sediminis. The sequence goes on from NZ_SADD01000009.1 coordinate 113,483, forward strand.
CAGGCTCCAGATCAGCCATTTGGTCGGGTCGAACTGCCACCAGCGCACCCCGTTGCGGTAGTCGCCCGGGAAGGTGTGGTGGAAGTTATGGTAGCCCTCACCAAAGGTGAAAAACGCCAGGATCGCGTTGTCGCGCGCGGTGTGCTCCTGGGTCCAGGGGCGGCTCCCCCACATATGTGCCAGCGAGTTGATGAAGAAAGTCGCGTGGTGCACGCACACGATGCGCAAGAGCCCCGCCCACAAAAGCATCCCCAGGATGTTGTTGGTCAGCACGCCCAGGAGCAGGGGCACGCCCAGGTTAAAGCCCACGCTGATCAGGTTGTAGTTCTTGTGCTGCCACACACAGAGCGGGTCTTTCCAGAGGTCGGGCACGTTATCAAAATCGTCGTGACGGCTGCCCTTGATGATCACCCAGAGCATGTGCGCGTACCAGAAGCCGCGGGTGATGGTGTAGGGATCGTCGTCGGTGTCGACATCGCGGTGGTGGTAGCGGTGACCGGCCGACCAGGCGATGACGCTGTTTTGCCAGGCCGCCGCTCCAAAGATCAGAAGCAGCAGACGCACCGGTTTGGCCGCCCACCAGGCGCGGTGTGAGAACATGCGGTGGTAGCCCGCCGTGATGCCCAGGCCGGTGAAGATCCACAGCACGAACATCGCCACCACCTCGCTCCAGTGCACGCCGTTGGCGGCGATGTAGATCGGCGCGAGGATGGCGGCCAGAAGGGGCGTGCCGATCAAGAAGAGCGCGTTGACCCAGAGGATCTCAACGGGCTGGCGATCATTGGGATGGTTTTCCATCGATGGGGTCTCACAGAGGAGTCAGCGTGACGGGCGTTGAAGCGTCTCGGTCGTGCAAAATCAGCGCGCGCGAAGGTCGTTCTGGACACAGTCTGAGGGGTTTGTATCAGAGTGTGACCAGAGATCGAAGCATCTCTCGGGCGGGAAGCGCTCGGGTGACCAGCGAGTCAACGGAAGTATCGATGACCCGGCGAGCCTGCGCAAGGGCGTCCTCCAGCGGCAGGGGAGGGCGCGCGTTTCGGGGATCTTCCAGGTGCAAAAGCAGCGTCAGCGTGAGCGGGTGAATCACCCCCACCGCCTCGCCGGGATGGCGGCAGGACTCGCAGAGCAGGCCTTCGCCGCTGCGGGCAAAGCGCGCCCGGGGCAGGCTCTCGGCAGCCTTTCCGCAGCGAGCGCACTGCGCGATCGACGGCGCCATGCCGTAGAGGTTGAGCAGACTCAGCTCAAAATGATGGGTGAGGCAGAGGATCGCGAGGTTGTCGTCACAGCGAGGCAGAAACGCATAGAACTGGCGAAGCAGCTCAAAGATGGCCCGGGCATCTTCGCCCTCGCGCCAGGTCTCGCGCACAAGCTCGGTGGCGTAACTGGCCGCACTTAAGAGCTCTAAACGCTCTTCGATCCCCGGGTAATCCTCGCTGACCTCGAGCTCCTGCAGAGTGTGGAGGTCGCCGCGGGTCGGCCGGGTGTAGATCGCCTCGACCATGCGCAGGGGTTGGAGCGCGCCACCGAAACGCTTTCGGCTGGTTCGTGCGCTGCGCGCCAGGGCGGCAAAGCGCCCGGCATCTCGCCCCAGAAGCGTGACGATGACATCACGCTCCCCGTAGTCGACGGTGCGCAGAATGAAGCAGGGTGAGTGGCGCGAGGACATGCCGCTCCGAGTTCAGGCGTCTTTGGGGGCGTAGCGATCGATGAGGCGGCCCACGCCGGGCAGCGCTTCTTTGACGTGCTTTTCGGCCTGGCCGCGAAGCTTGCCGTAGGTCGACTTGAGGATCTTGTTGTCGGAGCGCTCCGCTTTGGCGTCGGTGATGCTCAGAAGATCGTTGGCCGCCCGATCGTCGTGCTTCTGGATATACGCCTCAAAAGTGCTCAGCGCGGCGTTCTCCACGTAGTCCTGGTAGAGCGGGTCGAGCGCGCCGGTAAAGGCGTCGAGCAGGTGATCGATGGACTCCTCGATCATCGTCGGCTTGAGCTTTTTGACGACCTTATAGCCGCCTTTGATCGCCATGCCCGAGAGGCCGCTCTTCGACGAGACCTCGTTTTCGATGAGACGGGCAGCGTCTTTAATAACTTTCTGGCGATCGACCTGGGCGAGTTTTTCGGTGAGCGTCGGCATGGGCATCTCGGTAGCAAACAGAAGTTCATTGGTGGTGGTAGAGGGGAGGGCAGGCTCAACCGCCAGGGGCGTAGCAGGCCTCCATATGCAGCGCTGCTTTTAGACGTCGACAAAGGTGCGTGTAAAGCGCGCCGAGTCAACGCGGGCGAGCGCCAAAAAGTTCCTCGGCCCCCAGGGGGTGGCGCTGCGGGGTGCCGCTGGCGTCGAGGAGCTGGAGGGTGGTGGGGGGCAGGCTCACGCTGAGAATATCGCCAAAGAAGGGCAGCGCGCGCGCGCGCTTCTCCAGGCAGAGGGTGAGCCAGCGCGTCAGAAGCGCGTCGAGCCGGGCCGGCTCAACGCCGAGCTCCTCGCTCATCGCCAGGGGGAGGTTGAGGTGGTGCGGATCTTCGCGCTCATCGAACTCAAAGAGCTCATCGGGCCAGTCGCGCCATAGAATCAGCGTGCCCAGGCGCTCGGTGTCAAAGCCGTGGCGCTCGAGCACGTAGCGGCGAAGGTTATGGTAGACGTCGTCAAGAAGCTCGGCTGCCACCCGCCCGGCGACGTCGTCGGGGGGCGGGAGCTGCCAGTCCCGGGGCAGGAGAAGGGGATGCTCGGGGGGCTCCTCGGAGAGCGGATCGAGGCCGGCGCGGAAGTGGTCGTCGATGGTGGCCCGCCAGATCTCCTGGCGCTCCTGGTCCGCCCAGGTCGCCACGCCGAAGATGCCCTGGTTGGCGTCGTGGTCGACCCGCATCCAGCGCGCCTGGCCGATGAGCTGCACAAACTCCTCATGGTCCATGCGCCCGTCGTCCTCACCCCCGTAGTCGACGATCGACCAGGGCAGCGAGGTCAACGTCTGACGGAGGCGAGGCACCAGGAGCGGTTGCAGCGTGCGGTGGGTGGCCGCGTCGACCTCGGAGGTGCGGTAGAGGATGAGCCAGTCGTCGACGTTCTCAAAAGGAAAGAGCATCGCCGCATCGAGCCAGCTGGCCTGGCGCGTGCGATCAAAAAGCCAGAAGGCCTGCTCGGGAAACTCCAGGGTGCGCTCGCCGTGGTGCATCTCGCGGGCGGGAAACTCCCGGCGTTCGGCAAGCCCCAGCGCCGGGAGCAGCAGGCGCTCATAGGCGCTGTCCTGGGCTTCGAGCACGTCGACAAAGACTCGGGCCAGACGCTCCATCTCGGGCAGACCCGGGTGCTCCGGGAGCAACTCGCGCAACAACTCGAGCGCGTGGGGGGAAGAGGGCATGGGCGCGTGGGTCACTGGTTCGGCAGGGTCGATATGTCCTAAAAACGCCCTCGCACAAGGGCGCCAGCGTGCTCGCCGGTGAGCATGGGCGCGACGCGGAGCGCGTGGGGATGCGGGCGGTCGGCACGCGCGTCGAGAAATAGCATGGTGGCACCGGCCACGCCCAGAGAAACTCCACTGGCGAGCAGCACGATGTTGAGGGTCTGGTGGGTGCGAAGCCGGCGAAGGTCGTCGGCGCGGGTGTGCCCGCTGCCTTCATATACCGCGAGCTCCGCCTCGGGCAGGCGGCTGCGTTCGAGGCGGTCGACGGACGCTTCGATGAGCAGACCGCTGCCAAAGAGAACTCCCGCGCCAAGCGCCGCTCCGCCCGCGCCCACCAGCGACCAGGCCAGGATGGGCGGCGCGTCCTCAGCGGGCTCGGGCGGTGCCTCCACGGGGGCGGGTTGGGTGGGGGATGCCGGGTGTTCCGCCTCCCGGGAGCCCTCTCTGGCCGCAAGTTCCCGGAGGGCGATGGCCCTGCGAAGCTGTCCGCGAAGGTCCACGAGGTCCTCAAAACGGCCGTCCCGCTCAAACGCTTCCGTGTTTTCATCGAGCAGACGCAGCGCGTAGGCCGGATGCTCCATGGCCTGGTAGGCCAGGACCTGGTTGTAGGCGTAGACCAGATCGGGGTGGTGGGCGCGGGCGCTCTCAAGCAGGTCGGCGGCGCGGGCAAAGTCGCCGCGCTGGTAGGCCTGCGCGGCCTCTTCATAGTAGCGCGCGGCGCGGGCCTCGGCGCTCTCTTCGGTGCTTTCAGGGCTTTCGGTGGCCTCAATGAACTCGGCGCGTTCAGCAGGCTCCTGCGCCGACGCCACACCCGGAGCACCGAGCAGCGTGACGGCGAGGAGGGCGGCGAGCAGAGGAGCGAAGAGGGCGTGGGCTTTGGTGCAGATGGTGGTCGCAGGCATCGGAACCCCGGCGGTGGAAGTTGTCTGAGGCAATGAGCCCGTACAACACCACGGTTACGGCGCGTGGATGCGGTCTCGCGAGAGCGGGTACTGCGTGATGTGATGAGGGGGGACTATCTCTCTGAGGGGCGTTCAGTTCAAGCCTGCCGAGCGCGTGCCGAGCGCCCCGGGACGACGCTGACTGCGTCGTCAGGGATTCGCGGTAGCGTTGCTACAGCTTCATCCCTGCCTCCTTGTCAGCCCCGCCCTGGATGCGCTCGGGTTTTTTATGGTGCGGAGGTGCCGAGCGCCCCGGGACGACGCTGGCTGTGTCGCCCTGGATGCGATCGGGTTGGGGGGATCGCTTTTGTGGTTGGGTGGTTGGGTGGTTGTGGGGCGCGGGGGTTTGCGATGTGGGTCGATTTGTGCGGGCGGTGTCGGGTTCGCTTTGTGGTTGGGTGGTTGGGTGGTTGGGTGGTTGTGGGGCGCGGGGGTTTGCGGCGTGGGTCGATTTGTAATGGTCGGTTGGGGTTCGCGAGTTCGCGGTCGAGGTCGAGAGCGAGTTCGAGCCCGAGTACGAGCCCGAGCCCGAGCACGAGCACGAGTACGAGTACGAGGTCGAGCACGAGTACGAGTACGAGCCCGAGCCCGAGCCCGACGCAAAACACCCCACCTCCAGCGTTTGCCGGGGGTGGGGTGTTTTTAGATGGGACGTGTTCCCGAAGCCCGAGTTTATGGCGTGTAAGGCCAGGCGACGGGGGTGGGGGTGGAGGTCTGGTTGGCCACAGCCGGGTCGCCCAGCTGCCCCACTTGATTTCTCCCCCAGCAGCGCATGATACCGCCGGCGATGCCGCAGGTATGCTCATGGCCAGCGGCGATGGCGGTCCAGTCTTCCCGCGGTGCGGTGATGAGCGTGGGGTCGGCGGTGGATATAGCATTCGTTGGGAAGGTCAGGTCGAAGCCCAGTTGGCCGCGGCTATTATCGCCCCAACAATAGGCCTCGTTCGCGGCGATGGCGCAGGTGTGCTCCGATCCGGTCGTGATAATGTTGATACTGGAAAGGTTTAAAATTCCGCGGACATAAGGGGGATCATCGTGGCCAACTTGCCCGGATCCTCCATGAGTTCCACCGCCCCAGCAGTACATTCCAGGATTGAAGTCGCTTGATACAAATGCACATGAATGTGCTCCGCCTGCCGCTATTGTGGTAGTGGTGTAGTTCGCACCTGAGACCGGAAGGCCCACGGGACGAGGAGCACTATCACCCGAAGTGCCACCGTTCAGCTGCCCACTCGAATAATTCCCCCAACACCACCCATTCGCGCCTTCGGCTGTGACCGCACACGTATGCGCATCGCCGGCGGCGACCGCCACGAAGGTGTCGATGGTGGTGCCGCTGCTATTGATACGTACTCGGCCTTGAGTGCTAATGCCGGGTCCAAGTTGCTGATAAGCGTTGTAGCCCCAACAAAATAGCGCACCGTCGGTTTGCAGGGCGCAACTGTGTTCCGAGCCGGTTGTCACGGTGCTCCAATTGGTATTTGTGCCAATGCGGTGGGGGGTGGAGTAACGTGCGAGGTTGCCCGGCTCCGTGCTCACTTGATTTGTGGCGTTGTCTCCCCAACACCACAAACTCCCATCGTCTTTAATCCCGCAGGTATGAAGCCCACCCGCGCTCACTTGAGTCCACACGCCATCACCGGCCACTCGCGTGGGTTGGCTGCGCGGGGTGCTGGATCCGTCGCCCAGGCGACCGTCGCCATTGCTACCCCAGCACCAGAGCGTGCCGTCGTCGAGGATGCCGCAGGTATGTTGTTCGCCAGCGCTCACATCGACCCAGGTGGGACTTTCATAAATGAAAGTGTAGCGCTGTTCTGCCAGGCAATGCTCAAGCTCGGTGTTGGTAGCGCACGCGGTCAAAACGATGGTGACCGAGGGGGCGGCGGGGATCGCCAGATCTTCACATTGTATCGTGGTGCCGCTTTCATCCTCACAACGATGTTCGATCGTGCATGTATCGGCGCGGGTGCAAAAGGGCGTGAGCTCGGGCGGGTGGCTGTAGGTATAGGACTCGCCAGGCGACAGACCTTCAAGGCCAGCCTCAAAGGCATAAAGTACCTCGAAGGTGCGGGAGGCACTTTTGCGCTCCAGACCGAACTCGGCTTCGGCTGTTAGCGTCCAGGTGCCCTCGCGATCGAGCAAGGTTGTGTCGAGCTCAATGGTGCCATCACATGACGTCAGCAGCCGGGGGGCTTCGTTGGCAACGCCGATGGTGCAACGTGCGATGACGCATTCCTCCGGGGCGCACGCCGCCTCGAAGTTCAAAACCCCCTCGGTTTCGTTGATGACATAGGGGCTCTCCTCGCCGCCGGTGAGTGTCAGGGAGAGGTCCGGGTCGGCGTCGGCGTCGGGGGTGGTGTCGGTGTCGGCGTCGGGATCGACGTCGGGGGTGTTGGTGTCGGTGTCTGTGGGCGTCGCGACGCCGTCGCCGCCGCAGGCCGCGGCGAGCAGGGTGAGTGCAATGAGGATCATCCGAAGGTGTGGCATGGTAGGGCCCTCCCGGTACCAATCTGGGTTGATGTGAAGAGTCCCAGACTTAGCGCGGATGGTCGCTGCGGGGCAAGTTTATTGCGCAAAACGGCTCACGGCGTGGTTGGGTGGCGGGTTCGCTCTGTGGTTGGGTGGTTGGGTGGTTGGGTGGTTGTGGGGCGCGGGGGTTTGCGATGTGGGTCGATTTGTTCGGGCGGTGTCGGGTTCGCTTTGTGGTTGGGTGGTTGGGTGGTTGGGTGGTTGTGGGGCGCGGGGGTTTGCGGGCTGGGTCGATTCGTAATGGTCGGTTGGGGGTCGCGAGTTCGCGGTCGAGTTCGAGTTCGAGTTCGAGTACGAGTTCGAGTTCGAGGTCGAGGTCGAGGTCGAGTACGAGGTCGAGCACGAGCACGAGCCCGACGCAAAACACCCCACCTCCAGCGTTTGCCGGGGGTGGGGTGTTTTAGATGGGACGTGTTCCCGAAGCCCGAGTTTATGGCGTGTAAGGCCAGGCGACGGGGGTGGGGGTGGAGGTCTGGTTGGCCACAGCCGGGTCGCCCAGCTGCCCCACTTGATTTCTCCCCCAGCAGCGCATGATACCTCCGGCGATGCCGCAAGTATGCTCATGGCCAGCGGCGATGGCGGTCCAGTCTTCCCGCGGTGCGGTGATGAGTGTGGGGTCGGCGGTGGATGTGGCATCTGGTGGGAAGGTCAGGTTGAAGCCCAGCCGACCATATATACTATTTCCCCAACAATAGGCCTCGTTCGCGGCGATGGCGCAGGTGTGCTCGGAGCCAGTAGTAATAACATCAACAATAGAAAGAGTTGAAATTTTTCGGGGATAGGGGGGGTCATTATGGCCAACCTGACCCGATCCTCCACTAGCTCCACTCCCCCAGCAATATGTTCCAGGATTAAAGTCGCTTGATACAAATGCACATGAATGGGAGCCGCCTGCCGCTACTAGTGTGGTATTAGCATTAGCACTTGAGACCGGAATGCCCACGGGGCGAGGCTTGCTATCCCCCAAAGTATTACCATTCAGCTCCCCACTCGAAAAACGCCCCCAACACCACCCATTCGCGCCTTCGGCCGTCACCGCACACGTATGCGCATCGCCGGCGGCGACCGCCACGAAGGTGTCGATCGGCGTCGGGGTATCGGGGTTGATGGTGACCCTGTGACGTTGGTTGGCGGCGGGGGTGTCGGTGCCGAGTTGTTGGTCGCTGTTTTCGCCCCAACAATAAAGTTCATTTGCACCGGTCAGTGCGCAGGTATGTTCGGCGCCAGCCGCTACTGAAACCCAGTTGGTATCAGTGCCGACTTGATGCGGGTTGGCGTAGTTGAGGGCGCTGCCAGATGTTGGATCGACCTGTTTCTCATTGTTGCGCCCCCAACACCACAAACTCCTATCCTCTTTAATCCCACAGGTATGCTGCCCACCCGCGCTCACCTGAGTCCACACGCCATCACCGGCCACTCGCGTGGGCTGGCTGCGCTGGGTGCTGGATCCGTCGCCCAGGCGACCGCTGCCGTTATTACCCCAACACCACAACGTGCCGTCGTCGAGGATGCCGCAGGAGTGCTCGGCGCCGGTGGCCACCTGCGTCCAGGTGGGGGCTTGATACGTGAACGTATAGACCTGCTCCGGCAAACAATGCTCCGGCTCCAGACCGGTAGCGCAGGCGTTGACTGTGATGACCACCTCGGCCACGCCCGCCGGGAAGGCCAGCCCCTCACACTCCAGCGTGTCGCCCCCGCCGTCGGTGCAGGTCGTGGTGGTCGTGATCGTGCAGTCGTCGTGGGTGCAAAAGCTCGCCAGCGTGGGTGGGTAACTAAAGGTATGATCGCCCGTCGCAAACCCCTCCAGCCCGGCCTCAAAGGCGTAGCGCACGTCGAAGGTTTTTGAGGCGCTCGTGCTTTGCTCGTCGAGGGAGGCGTCGACGGTGAGCGTCCAGCTGCCCTCGGCGTCGAGCTCGTTGGTGGTGAGCACGATCGACGCGCCGCACTCATCAAGCGGCACAGCTTCGCCGCCCTCATAGCTCAGGGTGCAGGAGTCCAGGGTGCAACCCTGGGGGGCGCACGCCGCCTCGAAGTTCAAAACCCCCTCGGTTTCGTGGATGACATAGGGGCTCTCCTCGCCGCCGGTGAGTGTCAGGGAGAGGTCCGGGTCGGCGTCGGGGGTGGTGTCGGTGTCGGCGTCGGGATCGGTGTCGGGGGTGTCACTGTCGGTGTCTGTGGGCGTCGCGACGCCGTCGCCGCCGCAGGCCGCGGCGAGCAGGGTGAGTGCAATGAGGATCATCCGAAGGTGTGGCATGGTAGGGCCCTCCCGGTACCAAGATGGGTTGATGTGAAGAGTTTTATGCTTAGCGCGGATGGCCGCTGCGGGGCAAGTTTATTGCGCAAAACGGCTCACGGCGTGGTTGGGTGGCGGGTTCGCTCTGTGGTTGGGTGGTTGGGTGGTTGTGGGGCGCGGGGGTTTGCGGGCTGGGTCGATTTGTGCGGGCGGTGTCGGGTTCGCTTTGTGGTTGGGTGGTTGGGTGGTTGGGTGGTTGTGGGGCGCGGGGGTTTGCGGGCTGGGTCGATTCGTAATGGTCGGTTGGGGGTCGCGAGTTCGCGGTCGAGGTCGAGCCCGAGGTCGAGTACGAGTTCGAGTACGAGCCCGACGCAAAACACCCCACCTCCAGCGTTTGCCGGGGGTGGGGTGTTTTAGATCGGACGTGTTCCCGAAGCCCGAGTTTATGGCGTGTAAGGCCAGGCGACGGGGGTGGGGGGGGCACCGCTGCCCGGATGACCAAGCTGACCAGTGTTATTTCGTCCCCAGCAATACATCGTGTCGTCGGCGATGCCGCAGGTGTGTTCTTTGCCGGCAGAGATGGCAATCCAGTCGGTAAAACCACCATTTACAGCGGTGGGGACCGTGGTGGTGTTTTCGGTATGACCGAGTTGACCGCGAACATTATCGCCCCAACAATATGCCACCCTGTTGACCCCCTCTTGCTGGATGGCGCAGGTGTGCTCCGATCCGGTAGTGATAATGTTAACACTGGAAAGGTCATCAATCGGATGGACATTTGGGGGGAAAGCATGGCCAAGTTGGCCTGCGCTGTCACTACCCCAACAGCGCATTCCAGAAATTTGGGTCGCTGACACATAGGCGCATGAATGTGCTCCGCCTGCCGATATTGTGGTTGTGGTATAGTTCGCACTTGAGACCGGAATGCCCACGGGGCGAGGCTTGCTATCCCCCAAAGTATCACCATTCAGCTCCCCACTCGAAAAACGCCCCCAACACCACCCATTCGCGCCTTCGGCTGTGACCGCACACGTATGCGCATCGCCGGCGGCGACCGCCACGAAGGTGTCGATCGGCGTCGGGGTATCGGGGTTGATGATGACCCTGTGACGTTGGTTGGCGGCGGGGGTGTCGGTGCCGAGTTGGCCTTCTATCCCTCTTCCCCAGCAATACAGCTCATCTTCATTATTTAATGCGCAGGTATGTGTGCCTCCAGCCGTTACCGTATGCCAATTTAAAGCATTATTAATTTGATGAGGTTCATTATAGAAGTTAGCGGCGTTTGAGGCTGGGTATGCTTGTTTCTCACTATTCAACCCCCAACACCACAAACTCCCATCCTCTTTAATCCCACAGGTATGCTGCCCACCCGCGCTCACCTGAGTCCACACGCCATCACCGGCCACTCGCGTGGGCTGGCTGCGCTGGGTGCTGGATCCGTCGCCCAGGCGACCGCTGCCGTTATTACCCCAACACCACAACGTGCCGTCGTCGAGGATGCCGCAGGAGTGCTCGGCGCCGGTGGCCACCTGCGTCCAGGTCGGGGCTTGATACGTGAATGTGTAAACCTGCTCCGGCAAACAATGCTCCGGCTCCAGACCGGTAGCGCAGGCAGTGAGCGTGATGACCACCTCGGCCACGCCCGCCGGGAAGACCAGCCCCTCGCACTCCAGCGTGTCGCCCCCGCCGTCGGTGCAGGCGATGGTGAGTTCGCAGTCCTCGTGGGTGCAAAAACTCTCCAGCATGGGCGGGTGACTAAACGCATATGACTCGCCGGCCTCATACCCCTGCAGCCCGGCCTTAAAGGCGTAGCGCACGTCGAAGGTTTTTGAGGCGCTTGTGCTTTGCTCGTCGAGGGAGGCGTCGACGGTGAGCGTCCAGCTGCCCTCGGCGTTGAGCTTGTCGGTGGTGAGCTCGATCGACGCGCCGCACTCATCAAGCGTCACGGGCTCGCCGCCCTCATAGCTCAGGGTGCAGGAGTCCAGGGTGCAACCCTGGGGGGCGCACGCCGCCTCAAAGTTCAAAAACCCCTCGGTTTCATGGATGACATAAAAACTCTCCTCGCCGCCGGTGAGTGTCAGGGAGAGGTCCGGGTCGGCGTCGGCGTCGGGGGTGGTGTCGGTGTCGGGGGCGTCACTGTCGGTATCTTCACCAACATCATCGGGGCCGGTGTCGGTGTCGTTTAGATCCGTGTCCGTGGTGCAGTTTTCGCAGAACGACGTGTCCACGCCAAAGATGCAGCCAGTGGTGGTGAGCAGAAACGCGATTGACGCTATAGCAATACGGTTCATGGCAGTTCCCTCCCGCTGCACAGTTTAAAAGCGAAGATTGAAAGTGGCCCCGGCATGGCTCGGGCCAATGGTTGGCATGAGGCTCAAAGTCGACGTGTCGTCTTGAGCGCGTTTGTCGAGCAGGAGCAACGTTGCTCCGGTTGCACCCAACACAACCCCACCCGCGAGAAACGCTACGCTGAGGGTGCGGTGAGTGCTCAATTGATCGAGATCATCATCTCGGGTGAGATCGCCTGTATAGGTACTTTGTCGACCTTCGGGCGTTGTGGAGTTTTCAACACGCTCGATCGTATCCCCGATCAACACCCCACTTCCAAAAAGCGCGCCACCGGCCAGGGCCACACCGCCGGCGCCGATGAGCGACCAGGCCAGGATGTTGGGCTGAGGCTCGCCGACCTCCGGGGGCACTTCAATCGCCGGCGCTTCGACCGGCGTCTCCCCGGTGGTTTCGCCCTCGTCGGGGGCTTTCACCACCTCGCTTTCTTTCTCGGCGATGGCCTCTTCGAGCTGGGCGCGGATCTCCAGAATATCGTCAAAACGCCCGTCGCTCTCCATGGGCTCGGCGTAGATATCGAGGACGCGCAGCGCCTCTTCAAACTCGCCAAGGCCCTGGTAGGCCAGGATCTGGTTGTACTTGTAGACCAGGTTCTGGTCGTGGGCGAAGGCGCGCTCCAGAAGATCGATGGCGCGGGCAAAATGGCCCTGGCTGTAGGCCTCGCTGGCCTGCTCGTAGAACTGGGTGGCGCGGGCGCGAGCGTCGTCCTGGGCAAAGGCCATCGTCGGGGTGGCCAGGAGGCTCGCCGAGATCAAAAGGGCCAGCAGGCGGCGGCCGGAGAGAGCTGAGAAGTTCAACACAGGCATCATTACCACGGGGTCAAAGGTCCATCGGGGAAAGCGGCCATTGGAACATGAGAGGTGCGTCAGGTGACGCGGCCCTCATAGAGTGATTCGTCAGTTGGTGGCGGTGGGCGGTCGGCCGAATTTGCGGGGAACGCTGTCGGGGCTCTTAAACTTGGTGGGGCCCTCGTCTTCGTCGCGGGTCTCGGCGGGTTGTCTGGCTTCGCGCTCGGCGGTCGTCTCACGCCGACGTGTGGGGGGCGGCTCGGCCGGGGCCTCTTCGGGCTCGGGTCGGGCCTGCGCCGCTTCGACCGGAGGCTCTTCGGTGGGCGAGTCTTCCTGCGCCTCAACCTCGCCAGGGGATTCGGGAGTGGCGACTTCGGGGGCAGGCGATTCGATGACGTCGACGGGCCCGGGCGTCTCTTCGACCAAAACTTCGGGCGCTTCGGCCGGCGCGTTTTCGGTCGCAGCTGTCGGCGCTGCGGAGGGCTCGGCCGCGGCCACCGGCGCGTCGGTCGTCGGCGGGGCGGGGCGGCTCATCATGAAGGCGCCGCCCACCAGCAGGAGCAGAATGAGGATCGCCAGCGCGGCGTAAAGGCCGCGACGTCGAGGCGGTGTGGCCTCTTCCTGTTGATCGTCGCCAAGAAAGACGGTGTTTGCGCCGGTGTGTGCGATCGGCGGAACATTCGGATCGGTGGGGACCCCATCGCCTTCGGCGGCCATGGGATCGTCGATGGCCGGGCCCGCCAGCGGTGCAAATTCGGGGGGCTCCGGGTCGGTGTCGGCAACGTTGGAGGGCAGCGAGGCGATCAGGAGATCGGTGGGGGCGCTGGCCGCGACGCGCTCCTCGGTGGTGGGCTCAGGGGCCGCGCTGTGGGCCTCGGGGGCCTTCCCCGACATCAGGCGATCGAGGGCCGTGAGCATCTCGCCGGCGTTTTGATAACGCTCGGCGGGGTCTTTTTTGGTGGCCTGGGCGATGAAGCCGTCAAGCCAGTCAGGAGCCTTGATGCCCGCCCGCGGGATGAGCGTGGGCATCGGATCGTTGATGTGCATAAAGAGCACCGAGAGGGGGGCCTCGGCGTCAAAGGGCGGCTCGCCGGTAAAGAGCTCATAAAACATCACGCCCATGGCGTAGACGTCGGCCTGGGGGCCGATCTCGCGTTTCCCCTGGGCCTGCTCCGGGCTCATATAATGCGGCGTGCCAAAGACCTCGCCCTCGCGGGTCAGGCCGCGGGTGGAGCCCTCGTTGATGAGGCGAGCGATGCCAAAGTCGAGGAGCTTGGGGAAGTCGCCGTCGTGCCCGGTGGTGGTGATGATGACGTTTTCGGGCTTGAGATCGCGGTGCACGATGTCGCGGCGGTGGGCCTCGGCCAGCGCCGAGAGGATCTGGCGGCCGACGTGCAGCAGGCGCTCCGCCGTCATCTTGCGGCTCCACATCCAGCGGGTCAGCTCCACCCCGGGGGCAAACTCCATGACCATGTAGGGGTGGGTTTCGCGCTCAAACCCGAAATCGTGCAACGTGATGATGTTGGGATGGGAGAGGCGGCTGATGGCGCGGGCTTCCTGGATGAAACGCTCGCGACCTTTGTTGGAGTCTTGAAGCTCGGTGCGCAGCACCTTGAGGGCGACCTCCCGCTCCACCGGGAGCTGCAGCGCGCGGTAGACCGCGCCCATGCCCCCTTCGCTGATCAGCCCCAGAATCACATATTTTTCGGCAGCCAGGGTGCCGATCCGCGGATCGGTCTCGGCGTCTTCCAGCGCGCTTTCGTAGACGTAATAGAAGCCGTCGCGGGGACATTTAGCGCCGAGGGCCGGGTTTTTTTCACGGCATTTTGGGCAGATAGGCATGCGATGTGGCTCGTTCGCTAGCGCGGTATTTTAAAGAGGAAGGTCGGTCGAGTAGCCAGCGCGTTGGCAAGCGCAAGAGGGCGACATTTGGAGCTCTTAGGACAGACGGCGCAACGATAACAGCAGCCGGGCGCAGGCACAACCAGGTGGGGGGCTTGCTCCTCACCTGAGTGCGGTAGTCGCCGAATCTGGTACGCCGCAGGAGGTTGGCAAGGTGTCGCAGGCGTTGGCTTTGGCTTGACGCCCCGTCGTGCCGGTGCTTGTTTGGCGGGCTGAGGCGCCGGTTAACTCGGGCGCTTCTACGCCGTCAACGATAGCTCACGGCGTCATGATGACATCTTAAAAAAGCCACCGCGCCTACCCCGGATGCAAGCCATGCAGCACGAGAACGAACACGAGGATCAGGGACCGAAACCTCGGGGCATCTTCAATAAGATGAGCCCCGAAGACGATCGTTTTGAGATGTGGGCAAAGATCGCCATCGCGCTGGCGGTGCTGATGCTGGTGGCCTACAGCGTGGCGCTTTTGAAGTTGGGTAAGCCCAGCGTGATCGCCCACGCCACGATCATCCCGATGCTCGGGATGTTGACCCTGCCGATGGCCTTCTGGGGGCTCTTGCGCACGCTTTTTCAGCCGCCGGTGATCCGTCGCACGCGCACCATCGGGTTTGGGGCGCTGCTGGTGGTGGGGATGCTGGGCAACCGCCCGGTGATGTCGGCGCCGGTCTCCACCGTTGATTACGCCACCGAGGTGCGTTTTGAGCTTCCCTTCAACGGGCGCTGGGTCACGCTGGCCGGCGGCCAGGAGCGGGAGACGAACTACCACGCGACCACCGCGATGATGCGCTGGGGCTATGATTTTGCGCCGCTGGTCGATGGCAACCGTTTTGAGGGCGACGGCTCCAAACTGGAGCAGCATCATTGCTTCGGCGCGCCGGTCTACGCGCCGGCCGCCGGCGAGGTGGTCCGGGCGGTGGGCTCGGAGATCGATCAGGTGCCCGGGGAGTTTGATCCGGTCAGCGTGC
This sequence comes from Lujinxingia sediminis, assembly GCF_004005565.1. Taxonomy (NCBI): domain Bacteria; class Deltaproteobacteria; order Bradymonadales; family Lujinxingiaceae; genus Lujinxingia; species Lujinxingia sediminis. The sequence goes on from NZ_SADD01000009.1 coordinate 128,581, forward strand.
TGGGCAATCACCTGGTCCTGCGCGTGGCCGATGGCGAGTACCTCTTTATGGCGCATTTGAAGCGCGGCTCGCTCAAGGTCTCCGGCGGCGACAGGGTGGAGGCGGGCCAGCCGGTGGCGGAGTGCGGCAACTCCGGGCGGACCTACACCCCGCACCTTCATGTGCATCTGCAGAACAGCCCGGAGGTGCCGATCGCCGAGAGCCTGCCGCTCTATTTTGAAAACTACCTGGCCGATGGCGAGCCGGTGACGCGCGGCATGCCCGTGGGAAGCCCCGATGTGGAGACGCAGGTCGGCGAGCTTGTGGAGCGCCGGGAGCCCTGGCCGGTGGCTGACGTCAGCGAGGCGGCCGACGCGAGCGACTCGAACGAGAGTGTGGACGAGAGCGCCGCCTCCGCTCAGGACGCCCCCGGGCAGGACGCCCCCGCGCAGGCTGCGGCCGGCTCCGATGGCGAGGCCGCCGAATAAGCCCTGGCCTGCCCCGGGGGGGGGGGAGGGCTGAGAGGGGGATACCCCGGATAGGTCGCGATCCCACCGGACCGGGACTCGCAAGGGGTGGAGGTTGGCTTTTCTTCCCATCTGAATGCGAGGGTCAGGGAGCGCGGATAGGTCGTTTGTCCTTCTGAGTCGGAGGTTTAGGGGTAGGAGGTAGGCTTTTCTTCGCATCAGACCCTGACAAAGAGATAGCGTGGAACTCTCGGTCTGAGGGTCGACCGCGAGCGATACATGGTGGAGGAAGCCTTGAGCCGAGGGTCGCCACCCGGCCATGAGCTACAGGGGAAGCCTTGAGCCGAGGGTCGACAGCGAGCCATGAGCTATGGGGGAAGCCTCGGGCCGAAGGTCGCCACAGGTTTGAAGCTATGGGGGAAGCCTCGGGCCGAGGGTCGCCACAGGTTTGAAGCTATGGGGGAAGCCTTGAGCCGAGGGTCGCCACAGGTTTGAAGCTATGGGGGAAGCCTTGAGCCGAGGGTCGACCCCGAAGCCGGGGCTAGTTCTCGCGCTCGGCGCGCTCGATCTCAGCGTCGACGCGGGCCTCTTCCAGCTCCAGCTCGCGGAACTTCGCTTCGAGGGGGTCGATGTCGGTGTCGGTGCCCAGGCGTAGCTGCGGCTCGGGGCCAGGGAGCTCGCGGGTGCCGAAGATGCGTTTGAGCAGGCGGTAGACGCCCCAGCTCAAAAACGCGAGCACACCGATGGCGAGCACGAAGCGAAACGCGCGCATCAAAAGCGCGATGAGCACCAGGCCGCCGATGACGAGCATGATGATCTTGAGGACATCCCAGAGAATCTGCCCGGCGGTGGGGGGGGCGTTGTTGTCGCTCATAGCTGCTCCGTGGGGGGCCGGTCCGGTGCGGGTCTGGCGAAAAGTGTAGGGCAGAGAGGCCGGCTGACAAAGGCTTAGATCATGGTGGAGAGCGCGTCGGCCAGCTTCTGCAGATCGTCTTCGGTGGTGTAGAGCTGGCAGCTCAAACGCAGCAGGCGATGGGGATGGGCAGGCCAGGTCATCACGGCGATCTCGATGCCGGCCTCCTCAAAGAGGGCCTGCTGCAGGGGGTCGACCTCCCGGGGGAAGTCGACCGGCGGGCCCGGGCGGTCGGGGAGGGGGAGGGCGGCCATGGAGCCCAGAAGGTCGTCGGGGGCGGGCGGATCGATGCCGAGCGCGTCGCAGACCAGGTCGCGGCCGAGCAGGGCCATGCGGTGGTTATGGGCCATCAGCGCGGGCCAGCCGCCGGGGACCAGCGCGCGCAAAAAGTCGATGGCCGCCGGCACGCTCAGGTAGCTCGTGACGTCGTAGGTGCCCATCCAGCCGAATTCCGACTGGAAGCGTTGCGGATCGTCGTCGGGAAGGCCCGCGCCGTGACTGAAGACGGGGGGGCGAGTGGTGGCCTGATGTTCGGGCGCGACGTGTAAAAAGGCTGCGCCCCGGGGGCTGCAGAGCCATTTATGGCAGTTACCCACGTAGAAGTCGGCGCCGAGCGCGTTGAGGTCGAGCGGGATCATGCCCGGAGCGTGCGCGCCGTCGATGAGGCTGAGCACGCCGCGATCGCGCAGGCTTTTGGCGATGCGCTCCGCCGGCAACATCAGCGCGGTGGGGCTTGTGACGTGGTCAAAGAGGGCGATGCGGGTCTGCGGCGTCACGGCGTTGATGAGCGCGTCGTGCAGGGCGTCGGCCGAGGTGGGGTTAAAGGGGAGCTCGGCGGTGATGAGGCGCGCGCCCTTTTGCGCGGCGATGGCGCGCGCGGCCAGGGTGCAGGGGCCGTAGCCCTGGCTGTTGACCAGGATCGCATCGCCGGGCTGAAGATCGAGCGAGCCCAGCACCGCGTTGACCCCGGTGGTGGTGTTGGGCACGAAGACCAGGTTCGGGGCGTCGGCGCCCACAAAGCTGGCGAGCTCGGCGCGGGCGTGGGCCATCAACCCCGGGAGCTCGCGGCCGACAAAACGCACCGGGTTGGCCTCAAGCTGGCGGCGAAACGCGTCCTGGGCGTGCAGCACGCGCCGGGGGCAGGCGCCAAACGCACCGTGGTTGAGGTGGATGACGCCCGAGTCCAGCCCCCAGTGCGGTGCGTAATCGATCTTCAGAGGAGCGGGCGTCGGGGGGCGCTCAGCGGGGGTGTCGGCGTCGATGTTCGCGTCGCTTTTCTCGCCGCTTTTCTCGCTCATGGCCGGCTCCTTAAAGATCTTCAGATGTGCAGATGACCCGCATAGATACCGAACGTCGTCCGTCTCTCGGACGGACAGGGTTCGGTCGGGATAGGGCTCGGTCGGGCAGGGGGCGTCAAAAAGCTCAGGCCTGGCGGGCTTTGATCCAGTCGGCGACCTCGTGGCGGGGGACTTCGGCCTGGTCGCCGCGCTTCATGTCTTTGATGGAGACGACGCCCTGCTCAAGCTCGTTTTCGGCAAGAATGGCCACGAAGGGGACGTTGCGCTCGTCGGCGTATTTGAACTGCTTTCCGTACTTATCGGCGTCCGGATAGAGATCGACGCGCAGCCCCGCCGCCCGCAATTCGCCGGCCAGCGCCAGGCTCTTGGGGGTGAAGTCGTCGCGCCACAGGGTGACGAGCACGTCGACATCGGGGGCAGGTTCGGCCAGGGCGTCGCGTTCGGCCAGGAGCATGAGCACGCGCTCCAGGCCCAGCGAGAACCCGCAGGCCGGCAGGCTCTGGCGGGTGAACATGCCGATAAGCCCGTCGTAGCGCCCGCCGCCGCCGAGGCTCCCGGAGAAGTCGTCGCTGCGGATCTCGAAGATCGGGCCGGTGTAATACGAGAGGCCGCGGGCGAGGTAGGGGTCGATCTTCAGGTAGGGAGCGGCCGGGGTGGTGGCGGCAAAACGCAGGAGATCGCCGAGCTCCGAGAGGGCTTTGTTGCCGCTCTCCAGCTCCCCGACCCGCTCGGCCAGGGCGGCCAGCAGCGCCTGGTTGCCCTCGACCTCGTCGGCCAGCCCTAAGAGGGGAAGGAGCGTGGCCGTCGACGCGTCGCTGATGCCGCGCTCGGAGAGCTCTTTTTTGACGCCGTCGAGGCCGATCTTATCGAGCTTGTCGATGGCGACCAGCGCGTCGTTCTGGAGGTCGGCGGGCACGCCGGCGGCCTCCATCATGGCGTTGAGGAGCAGGCGGTGGTTGAGGTGAATGCGGAAGTTTTTGAACTCCAGGCGCTCCAACACCTCGCAGATAGCCGAGGCGACCTCGACCTCCACCGTCATGGAGGTGGAGCCGATGACGTCGACATCACACTGGTAGAACTCGCGAAAACGCCCGCGCTGGGGGCGGTCGGCGCGCCAGACCGGGGCGATCTGAAAGCGTTTGAAGTAGCGGGGGAGCTCGTTCTGGTACTGCGCCACGATGCGTGCCAGGGGCACGGTCAGATCGTAGCGCAGCCCCATATCGGCCAGGTCCACCTCGGTGGGGGCGTCTTTTTTGAGGGCTTTTTGCAGCTTGTTGCCGCGCTTCATCACCTTGAAGAGGAGCTGGTCGCCCTCCTCACCGTACTTGCCCATGAGCGTGGAGAGGTTCTCCATCGTGGGGGTCTCCAGGGGCTGAAAGCCGTAGCTCTGGTAGACCTCTTCGATCAGCGCGAAGACGCGTTTTCTGAGCGCGGCCTCCCGGGGGAGGAAGTCGCGCATGCCGCTGGCGGGCTTGGTGGAGATCTGGCTCATGGTGGGGCTCGTCGGATCGAAAACAAAAGCAAAAGGGCTGAGAGTGGCGCGGGGAGCCAGCCTCGTCGAGGTTGGCTCGCTTTAAGGGGCGCCGTCCGGGCGATGATCTGTGGGCGCGGGGAAGATCGCGCGCGCCTCATTGTTCAGGGCTCACCGAAGGCCGGGTCCACCGCTGCGAGCAGGGTGTCGAGGCCGTGGTAGCCGTCGAGGGCGCGCAGCGCCTGGCGCACGTATCCGATAGAGGGCTCGTAGTAGTCAAGGAAGCTCGGGTTATGCTTGACCTTGTCGATAAAGATGAAGCGGCCGGCGTCTTTGAGTTTGCGCTGCACGGTCTGCAGGTAGAAGGCGCGGCGTATCAGCGCGGCGTCCTCGCACCAGGCAAGGCCGCGTTGTTGGCCCACCTCGATGTAGTGGTCGAGGAGGCGGGCGACCTGGTCGGCGTCGAGCGCGATGTAGGAGTCGCGCAGGAGCGCCACCAGGTCGTAGATCACCGGGCCGATGAGCGCGTCCTGGAAGTCGATGAGGATCCAGGTGTCTTTTTTGCGCATGATGTTTCGCGACTGGTAGTCGCGCAGCACAAGCGTGGTGGGGAGCTCGGTGAGCTCGGCGGTGAGGCGGTCGAAGAGGGCGTTGAGCGCCTCGCGATGCTCGCCAGCGGCCTCGGGGCCGTAATGGTTGTCGAGGCCCCACTCCCGGTAGTGGTCGAGCTCCCAGCGCAAGAGCTCCGCGTCGAAGGCGCGGCCAAAGGCCACCGTCTCGTAGCGGGGCTCGGCGCGCTCGGCCTCCACCCGCACCTGCAGATCGACCAGAAGCTCGATGGCCTCGCGGTAGAGCGCCTCGACCTCGTCCGGGCCCGAGGCGGCCAGCACGGCGTGCTCGAACATCTCATCGCCGAGATCTTCGAGCAGGAGAACGCCGCGGGCCATGTCAACATGATCGATGGCGGGCACCGGCAGGCCGATGTTGGTCAGGTAGCGCTGCACGTCGACAAAGGGCAGCTCGGTGGGCGGTGCGTCGGCCGAGGAGCCGCCCTCATCACTACCCATCACATCGACGCCCTCCGGGAGCACCATCGCCATCTGAGTGAGCTCGCCACGGGGGTAGGCGCGTGCCTCGGAACGATCGTCGGGGAGATTCACGCGCCAGTAGATCCGCAGGGAGGCGTGGCCGCCCAGGTTGTCGAGGCGAGCGTGCTCGGCGACCTGAGGATCGAAGAAATCAGCGAGTGTTTGACGCAGGCGTTGTTCCATGGGTGAGACTCGGGTAAGGGAGCGGGCCAGATCCGGCCGGTCAACGAGATTGCCGGCTCTAAGGTGCGTCAGGAGTGCAAGAGGAGCAAGTTCATGAGCACGATCAGGCCCGATAGTAAGTTCAGGAAAATGCTCGGGGTGCCACGCACTCGCCGCGCGCGGGAGACGGGGGAGCCGAAGATCGACTCGAAGGCCGTGGAGTTCGTGCTGCGGGTGGGGCGCGCGCTTCACCAGTACGGTACGCCGGCCCACCGCTTAGAAGAGGTGCTCGAGGAGATGACCCGGCGCTTTCATATGGAGGCGCATTTCTTTTCGACGCCGACCTCCATCATGGCGGCGTTCGGGCCGCTGGGGGACCAGCGCTCGTATCTGGTGCGGGTGGAGCCGGGCGATGTGAACCTGGGGCTGATGTCGGATGTCGATGAGATTGTCACCCGAGTGCTGGCCGGGGAGCTCACCACGGCGCGGGGGCTGGAGCTGATCGAGGAGATCGAGCGGGCGCCCCAGCGCTACCCGGCCTGGCTGGAGACGCTCTGCTGGGTGACGTCGGCGGCGGCGGCCGGGATCATGTTTGGTGGGGGCTGGCGGGAGATGTGGATCGCGGGGCTCTCCGGGCTGGGGATCGGGCTTTTGACGCTGTTGGCGGCGCGCTCGCCAACGGTGAACCGGATCTTTGTGGCGCTCAGCGCCTTTATCGCCTCGTTTGTGGGCGGGGCGATGGCGGTGGTGGCGGACGGGGCGTCGGTGTTCATTCCGATGGTCGCCGGACTGATCGTGCTTTTGCCCGGGCTGACGCTGACGGTGGCGCTGACGGAGCTGGCCACGCGTAACCTGGCCGCCGGGGCGGCGCGCCTGACCCTGGCGCTGATGATCCTTTTGGAGATGGCCTTCGGGGTGGCGGTGGGGCTGCGCCTGGCCGAGATGATCTTTGGCAGCCCGCCTCAGATGACCACGGTGGGGTTGAGCTTCGGGGTGGCGGCGGTGGCGCTGGTGGTGGCGTCGATCTCGTTTACGGTGCTCTTGCGGGCGCGTTTTGCCGATGTGGGGTGGATTCTGGGGGCGGCGGCGTTGGCGTACATCGGCACGCGGCACGGCACGTTATGGCTGGGCTCGGAGGTGGGGGTGTTCATCGCGGCGTTGGTTGTCGGCGTGGCGAGCAACGCGTTTGCGCGCTTCTTCGATCGCCCGGCGTCGATTGTGATGGTGCCGGGGATTCTGCTGCTGGTGCCCGGGAGTGTGGGCTTTCGCAGCGTGTCGCGCCTGCTGGAGCGCGATGTGGTGGGAGGGCTGGAGACGGCGTTTGTGATGACGCTTGTGGCCGCCTCGCTTGTGGCCGGCTTGCTGGTGGCCAACCTCTTGCTGCCGCCGCGCAAGGCGCTCTGAGTCCGGGGGGACGCAGGCGCCCTGCGCAACGTCAGGTCAGGGGAGTCGACCTCAGGGGGAGACGTTCTCAATGAGGTAGTCGATGCCGCCGGTCGGCAGCGAGGAGCTTCCGCTGTAGTAGACCTGCAGGGTGATCCGCTCGGTGGCGGCCTGAACGTCAGAGCTGCTGAGGGTGTGGTCGATCTCGCGCAGTCCGTTGGAGCCCTGGCCGTACTTGATCTGGCGAGAGCCTGCCCAGAGCGAGAAGTTGATCGACGAGGTGCTCGGGTTGTAAGCCAGCTCGACCTGCACGCGTTCGCCAGCAGCGAGGTGGCCCAGGTAGAACCAGTCGTAGCCCTCGCCCGGGCAGAGGGTCATCTCTTCAAAGCCGCCCGAGAAGAACTCCACACCGCTGAGGCTGCTGGCGTTGGTGGTGCCGTAGCTGTCGTTGGTGCAGCTGGTGGGTTCGGGGTCCGGATCCGGGTCAGGGTTGGTGCCGCCGCAGACGTTGTCTTCGTCGACAGCGCCGTCGCAGTCGTTGTCCTGCTGGTCGCAGACCTCGGTGGAGCCCGAAGAGGGCAGGGCGTCGCAGAAGGTGCCGGTGCCGTCGTAGCGACACTCCAACTGACCAAAACCTTCGCAGGCACCCAGGCCCACGGAGCAGGCCTCGCCAACGTTGAAGCCCTCGTCGGTGGCGCCGTCGCAGTTGTTATCGATCCCGTCGCAGAGCTCGTCGGCACCCGGGTGGATGCTGGCGTCGGAATCGTCGCAGTCCGGGCCGGCCAGGCAGCCCTCGCCAAAGCCATCGTCGTCGTTGTCGACGCAGACATCGCAGGCGTTGGCCGAGCAGGAGGCGCCCCCGGGGCAGAGGGCGGCTTCGGTCCACTGGCCACAGAGGTTTCCGTTATCCACGCACTCGATGAACTCCGCGCCGCCCACGCAGGAGGTCTCCCCGGGGGTGCAGCAGACGGGATCCGGGCCGGTGTCGGGCTCCGGGTCGGTGTCGGGCTCCGGGTCGGTGTCGGGCTCCGGATCGGTGTCGGTGTCGGTGTCGGGCTCCGGGTCGGTGTCTTCCTGAGGAGAGACATCTTCGTCAGCGTCTTCTTCAACGCCGGTATCAGGGCTCGGCCGGATGGGGTCGGTATCGGCCGGGGCGGCGGTGTCGCTGTCGGCGCAGGCGGCAAGGCTGCAGGAGAGGAGCAGAACAATCAGGGTTTTTAACATCGCGGGCACAGCATCCTCCGGGGACCGACCGCCCCGGGACAAAGTCAGCATCGTCGCTGCGTTCTCGCAGCGGCGCTGCTACAGCTTCGTCCTTGCTCCTTGCCGGGCTTCGCCCTGGATGCGGTCGGGATATTTAATTTACGAAACGACTTTTCTGACTCGGATCGAGGTGAGGGTCACATGAAGAGGGTTGCAGGGGATCGTTCAGAAAGCAAAGAGCATCGTCGCCGAGTGCCCCAGAACAAAGCCAGCATCGTCGCCGAGCGCCCCAGAACAAAGCCAGCATCGTCGCCGCGTCCTCGCCGAGCGCCCCAGAACAAAGCCAGCATCGTCGCCGCGTCCTCGCCGAGCGCCCCAGGACCAAGCCAGCATCGTCGCCGCGTCCTCGCAGTAGCGTTGCTACGGCTTCGTCCTTGCTCCTTGCTGGACTTTGCCCTGGATGCGCTCGGAGCTTTTATCTTGCGAAGTCGTTGGATATCGTCGCCGCGTCCTCGCCGAGCGCCCCAGGACCAAGCCAGCATCGTCGCCGCGTCCTCGCAGTAGCGCTGCTACAGCTTCGTCCTTGCTCCTTGCTGGACTTTGCCCTGGATGCGCTCGGATCTTTTATCTCGCGAAGTCGTTGGTTGTGGCGTCGGTTCAGGATGCGCTCGGAGCTTTTATCTTGCGAAGTCGTGCGTTCAGGGCACCGACTTTTAAAAAACCAAAAGCATGGAGATGGGTTCGCTCTGGGCGGCTTCGACCTCGGGGATTTTGCCCCAGGGGCGGAGCTCTTCGGGCATCTGCAGGGGGATGTCGGGGAGGGTGCCGTCGCCGTAGAGGCCCTGGTAGGTGATGAAGCTGGTCATGACCTTGCGCACGTAGCCGCGGGCTTCCTGGTAGGTGATGGACTCGACCCAGGCGTCGACCTCGCGGTTGCCGTAGCGATCCATCCAGGAGCGCAGCGGTGCGGGGCCGGCGTTGTAGCCGGCCAGGGCCAGGGCAGGGCGGTCGTGGGCGTGGGCGATATGAATGCGGATGTACATGGTGCCCAGGCGTACGTTGGTGTCGGGGTTGAGGATCTGGTTGTTGGAGACGGATCCCTCTTCCAGGAAGGTGCGCGAGGTGTAGCGGGCGGTGCCCGGCATCAGCTGCATCAGGCCCATCGCGCCGGCGTAGCTTTTGACGGTGGGGCGGAAGCCGCTCTCCTGGCGGATAATCGCCTGCACCAGGAAGGGAGAGACGCCGTAGGCGTCGCCGTACTTGTGGGCGAGCTCCATGTAGTTGACCGGGAAGGCAAAGCCCCAGTCGCGGATGTTGCGAAGCGAGGGGCCGCGCTCGTCGATCACGGACTTCATGATCCAGTGGGCCCAGTTGGGCTCATCGACAGCGAGGTGGAGGCCGGCGCGAAGCTGTACGGTGCCTTCGGGGATGGGGTGTACGGCTTGCTGGCGGCGAACTTCGGCCAGAGCGTCTTTGTAGAGGGAGAGGCGCACAAGTTCGGCCCCGACTTCCAGGCGCGGGTTATGGGGAAGGCGCAGGGTGGCGAAGTTGGCGATCTCTGCGGCGTCGAGGTTGATGGTGGGCAGGCGCACGTGGGCGGGGAGCTCATGCTGCTCCAGACGGGCGACGGCCAGGCGGCCGTACCAGGTGAGCGGGCCCGAATCGATGGTGGTTTGCAACCAGTGGCGGGCCTGTTCGGCGCGGCCGGCTTTGAGGTGATTGACGCCAAGCCAGTAGCGGGCTTTCAGCCCCAGGGTGAGCTCGGATTCGTCTTTGATATGGCCGTAGTGGTTGACCAGATCGAGGAGCGGGGGAATGGCCGCGTCGTAATCTTCCTGAAGGTAGGCGCTGAGCGCGGTGCGCCAGAGGGCGTCGGGGACGTGGCTGCTGAAGGGATGCAGGCCCACCAGGTCGAAGAAGTGAGCGCGGGCCTCTTCGTGTTTGTTTTTGAACTGGTAGAGGCGTCCGGCCTCATAGAGCGCTTCGGGGCAGAGGGCGTTGGTGGGGTACTCTTCGCAGAGGCGCTGGTAGAGGGCAATGGCCTCGCTGTCGCGATCCATGCGGCGTAGCGCGCGGGCCCAGCCGAAGTAGAGGCGCGGGCGGATGGCCGGGTCACGCACCAGGCGCTCGGCCTCGGCGAATTCTTCGAGGGCGCTCTCGCGCTTGCGTTCGCGCTCGTTTTGCAGGGCCTGACGGTAGCGGGTCCAGCCGCGGACCTCGGAGCCGGCGACCCGTCGAAGTTGGGCGTTTTCGCGGGAAACCTGATGGGCGTGGCGGTAGCGCCCGCGAGCGATGAGCTCACGCATGCGGTCGATGCGGTCGCCAAAGGGGATAGTGGCGTCGAGGCGGCGCATGGCGTCTTCGACATCGCCCACGATGCGGTCGCTGCTGCGCCAGGAGCGCGTCATGCGGTAGATGCCCAGCCAGACCTGAGCGGCTTCCAGGGGGCGGTCGGCGCGCTCAAGGATGCGGGCTTCGGCGCGGCGGACCTGGTACTGATCCCAGGATTGCTTGAGCTCCTGGCGAAGCTCGTAAAGATCGCGCAGCGCCTGGTCGACCTCGCCATCGTTGGCGCGCTGTTCGGCCTGGCGGATATGGGAGGAGAGGGCCATGGCCTCGTCCTCGACCGCCTGCTGACGGGAGTGGCCCAGCGCGCGGCGGGCGAGCTCACCGACGGCGGAGGGAAGCTCAGCGAGCTGGCGCATGGTGGCCAGCCCCTGAGCGCGGGCGTTGGTGCACATCTGGATGCGGGCAAAGGCGTAGCGCACCGCCGGCTCGCCATCGGCGTGCAGCTCAGGCGGGCCGAGGATGTCGGTGGCAAGTTTGAGCGCATCGTTGCACTCATTGTCGACGAGCAGCTGCATGGCCTGAGGCCAGCGCGGGTCGGGCACATAGGGGGTAAGCACGAGGTAGTCGCCACCGCCGCCGAGCAAACGGCTGGAGACAGCCTGAAGGCTGCGGAGCGCGGCGGGGCGAGGCCAGGAGCTCTCGTCGTCGGTGATGCGGGCGAAGAAGTCGCGCAGGCGCGCGGCCTGGTCGGCATCAAGGCCGATGGCGGGCTGGGTCGGGGCGTCGCTCGCTGCTTCTTGGTCGTGCGCGTCAGCGTCGAGGGGAGCCTGTGCGGCGAGCTCGGCGTCGAGGATGGCGTCTTCGATGAGCTCGGCGGGGACGTCGGCGTCACCACCACGCTCGGTCTGAGAGCTCTCGTCAGGTTCGTCGTAGGCGCCGAAGATGGCGTCGTCTTCGTCGGTGCTGTCGCCGTGAGGCTCGGGCGTGTCGAGCGCGTCGGCCTGGGCCGTGGAAGATGCCGAGGCATCAAGCTCTTCGGCGTCATCAGGCGCGGCCGCCGGGGCGTTGTCGGAGACGTTTGTGCCGACGGCGTCGGTGGATTCGTCTTTGTTTTCAACGAGTTGCCGAGGGGGTGCGCTGCCCGCTTCGGCGATGGTGGCGTCGTCTTCGGCGACGTCTGAGGTGTCTGCGTCGCCGTCGTCGAGGGCCTGTTGGGCGCGTTGAAGGGCGCGCAGGGCGGCCGCCTGGCGCGCGTCGTCACCGGGTTCTTCGGTGACCTGCTCCAGGGCATCCGCCGCAGCGTCGGGTGCCTCTTGAGCCGAGGCGACCGAGGAGATTCCCCACAATAGAGCGCTCATCAAAAGAGCGCGCGTCAACGTCGTGCGCAGATCGTTCATGATCGTCGTTACCCTGTGCCAGGTTCTTCCGCCAGGTACCCCGCGCGTCCCTGCCCGGTTGGCGAGGTTATCGAGGGCGGCGCTCTCGGCTAGCAGCCGGGCCATCGCCCTGTCAAATCGCCGAATTCAAAGTGGCACCGTGCCCGCTATCGCAGGCCTGCGGCCCCCGCATTATAGAGTTCCCCTTCTGCTGCACCAAGAAAATTACCCGGACGGTCTTGCGCACCGCCTGCGAGGCGTTCACCTTTGCGACCACGACGCCTGCCGGCCGGGTAAGTTCCATGAACGTTGGAACAGGCTGAGCGAAGGCAACGTTTTTCCTGGCGAGTGCGTCGCCGTATCTCGGATACATGGCGCCGCCGTCTTCTGAAGTGAAGGGTAACCTGATGATCGACGTCAACCTGGCCATCGACCGGCCGCCGGAGGGGCCAGCGCCGCTGCTGGAGCTGCGCCACCTGGACACGCTCTGGCTGCAGGTCACCGGCACCCTGTGCAATCTGGCCTGTCGGCACTGCTTTATCTCGTGCGGCCCCAAAAATGAGAGCCACCCCTTTATGGCGCTTGAGGAGGTGCAGCGCGCGGTGGAGTCGGCGGCAGCGATGGGGGTTAAGGAGTTTTATTTCACCGGCGGGGAGCCTTTTATGCACCCGCAGATCCGCGAGATGATCGCGCTGACCCTGGAGCACGGGCCGCTGAGCGTGCTGACCAACGGGGTGCTCATCGATGAGGAGCTCGCTTCGTGGCTGGCCGGGGTTTTTGAGACGTCGCGCTATAACTTCGATGTGCGAGTCTCGCTCGATGGGACAACGCCCGAGGAAAATGACGCGATTCGCGGGCGGCACACCTTTGAGAAGATCTTAGGCGGGGCCGAGCGCCTGCACGAGGCCGGGCTTAACCCGGTGTTTACGGTCACCACCTGCCATGCGGAGCTTGCGGAGAGTGCCGGTCGTCAGCGTTTTTTCGACCTGCTGGCGGAGCGGGGCATCACCCGCCCGCGTCTCAAGTTTCTGGCACCCTTTAAGATCGGGCGAGAGGAGCGGCGAGGCGGGGCGTATGAGGAGTTCGAGCGGTTGAGGGAGGGGATGCTCGATGAGGAGGCGCGCGCCAGTCTGCAATGCTCCAGCTGCCGGATGGTGACGGCCAAAGGTGTTTATCCCTGCCCGATCCTCATTGAAGAGGAGGGCGCGCGCATGGGCGATACGCTCGAGGATGCGATGGGGCCGATTAAGCTCGACCACCCGGCCTGCTATACCTGTTTTGTGGAGGGCGTGACGTGTCGGACCTGAGGCGTTTTGCAGTCTTTGGCGGGGTTTATAACAACTTTTTGAGCCTGGAAGCCACGTTGCGCGATGCGCGGGCGCTGGGCTGCGAGGCGATCTTTTGTCTGGGGGATATGGGCGGGTTTGGGCCGCAGCCTGACCGGGTGTTTCCGCTTTTGCGCGATGTGTCGGATCTTTTTGTGATGCAGGGCAACTACGATCATTCGATCGGCAACCGCCTGGAGGATTGCGCCTGCGGGTACACCGATCCGCGCGATAATTATTATGCGCAGATCAGCTACGACTACACCCTGGCCAACACGGCGGATGCGCATAAGGACTGGCTGCGCGACTTGCCCACCGAGTTTCGACACACCTGGGCCGGGCAGCGTGTGCTGATGGCGCACGGCTCGCCCAGGCAGGTCAACGAGTTTTTATGGGAGTCGATGTGCCCGGACGCTTTTCTGGAGCACCTGCTCAAGAGCTACGAGGCCGATGTGCTCTTTGTGACGCATACCGGGATCCCCTGGAAGCGGGAGCTTGAGGGGGGGCGTCAGGTGATCAACGTGGGGGCGATCGGAAGGCCGGCCAATAACGGGCGCACCAGCGTGGATTATGCGCTGGTGGAGGTCGACGCCGAAGGGGTGAGGGTGGACTTTCGGGAGGTCGCCTACGACCACGAGGCGTTGGCCGTGGTGATGCGCGAGGAGGGGCTTCCGGAGCCCTTTGTGGAGACGATCCTCACCGGGTGGTGGACCACCTGCCTGGAAGTGATGCCCGCCCGGGAGCGCGCCGCGGGTGTGTATTAAGTTCTTGATAGTAAAGAGGTTTCTGTGAAGGGCGCGCTTCGGGGTTTTGAGCCAACTTCTTATTTGGACTGTCGGAAGAAGAGCTTGATGCGGGAACCTTCGCGTACGCGGACGACCTTCTTCTCGCTGACTTCGCCGTCTTCGTAGCGGACCTGGACCTCGTGGCGGCCGGCCTCGACGTCGACGGTGCCGGGGGTCTGCTGGCCGCGATCGGAGCCGTTGACGAGCACGGCGCCGCGGGGACGCGAGTAGACGGTGATGCGGCCCTGGCCGTCTTCAGCCTCGGGTTCTTCGGGTTTTTCTTGAGGCTTGGGAGGCGCGGCGGTGCTTTTGGAGGCGACCGGGGCGCCGTTGTAGTTGGTGAGCTCGACCATGAGCATGCGTGCTTCGTTGGGGCGAAGGGCGATCTCATAGACGCGCTGGTTGCCGCTGTAGTCGACGACCACACGGTGGGGGCCGCCAGCGGGCAGGACCATGCCTTCGTTTTCGCCGTCTTCGGAGTAGGCCGGGTAGGGCAGACCGTTGACGGTGACCTGGGCCCTGGAGAAGTCGGTGATGACGGTGAGGTGGGCCGGGCGCAGGCGGCGCTGTCGCTGGCCGACTTCCAGAGGTGTGGGAGCTTCGAGCGTGCGTTCCTCGGCGACCGGCGTAAGGAGCTCCCAGTCTTCGGCGTGGAAGTCCTCCGGTGAGGTGGGCTCGGGTGCGAGGTCGGCTTCTGCGAGGAGCTCCGATGAGGTGGAGCGTTCAGCCGAAGGCTCGGAGGGGGCGTGGTAGGCAGCGAACTCGTCAGCACCCTCGTTTTGGGGCAGCAGCTCCAGGGTGTCGCGCTCGTTCAGAAGCAGCGCGCCGGCCGAGAAGAGGCTCAGGGCGATCAGCGCGTAGAGGACGTAGACGACTTTGGGGGAGTGCGCAGGGCGCATACCATCAACCTTCGATAAATCTGAATGGGGGCCGCGGGCGGTGATTGTGGAGCGCTCAAAACGCCTGCAGGCCGGCATCGGTTCAGCAGCTGTGGTGGTACTGCGGTGCCGGAGTTGATGTCAACGTCGGGGCCGCGGTGAGGTGCAACCGTCTCGGGGGTTGGACCTATTTCGAGGGTGAGAATTCACGCCGGGCTGAAGAAGTCGAGCATGCGCCGGGTGCGGGAGGCTTTGCGGGCACGCTCGTGGGCCCATTCCCGCAGCGCTTTGATGCTCTCCTCATAGGTGCGGTAGAGGGGGACGGTGTCGCGGGCGGCGTAAACGAGGTCGTCGCGGTCGATGTCGCGGCCGTCGGCAAAGGCGGCGTACATCGCGCTGATGACGACCTGCTCGAGCTCGGCACCGGAGAAGTGTTCGCAGATCTCGGCGAGCTCCGCGATCGTCTCGGGCTCGACGGCGCGTTGGCGGCGAGCGAGGTGAATGCTCAAGATCTCCTGGCGTTCGTGGGGTTGGGGAAGATCGACAAAGAAGATCTCGTCAAAACGGCCCTTTCGCAGCATCTCCGGCGGGAGGCTCTCGACGCTGTTGGCGGTGGCCACCACGAAGACCGGGGTCTGGCGCTCCTGCTGCCAGGTGAGGAGGGTGCCGAGCACGCGGCTGGCGCGGCCGTCATCGCCGGAGCCCTGCGCGAAGCCTTTTTCGATCTCGTCGATCCACAGGACGCAGGGGGCCAGGGCGTCGCAGGTTTTGAGCGCGGAGCGCAGGGATTCTTCGGGGGAGCGTCGCCCGTCGAAGACGCGGCCCATATCCAGGCGCAGGAGTGGAAGACCCCAGTGGCGGCCGATGACCCGGGCGGTGAGGCTTTTGCCACAGCCCTGCACGCCGAGCAGTAAAAGACCTTTCGGCGCAGGCAGGCCGAAGGCGCGGGCCTCTTCGCCGAAGGCGGCGCGTCGCTCCATAAGCCAGTCTTTGAGGGCATCGAGGCCACCGACGTTGTCGAGGCCGGCGTCCAGGGGGTGAAACTCCAGGACTTCGCTGCGGCCGACCAGGCGGCGTTTTTCTTCGAGGATGGCGTCTTCGAGGTCGAGCAGCTGGCCGGTCTGGCGAGCGTCGAGAAGTTGTTGGCGCACACGGTGAAAAGCGCGGTGGGCCTCGCGCTGGGTCAGGCCGAGAGCGCCGGCGGTGAGAGCGCCCACATCAAGGTCGGGGAAGTGCTCGGGAGGGAAGACCGCCAGAAGTTGTTTTCTGATGCCCTCACGGTCAGGCAGGGGCAACGAGAGCGGGGTGAGATCTTTCTGAAACTCGGGGTGCTCAATGGGGTCGGGACCCACAAAGATCAGTGTTTTTCCCTGGCGGGCGCAGGCACGCTCGGTCTCGCGGAGCAGCCGTCGCAGGTGGGGGGCGTCGAGCAGTCGGGTGGCGTCGAGGAAGATAAAGACGCCGCGTTCGGCGCTCTGCTGCACTTCCAGGAGGGCGTCGGCCAGGCTGGCCGATGCCCCGATGTTGGTGGCCGGGGTGAACCCGCAGGTGATCGACCAGGTGTGTATCGGGCGTTGGTCGCGGGCTGCCAGGCGGCCGATGAGATCGAGGGCGCGCTCCTCCTCGTGGGTTTCCAGGTGGAGCAGAGCGTAGGGCGCGCGCAAAAGAGCCCCCAGCTCGCGCATAAAGCGCAGGTGGGGGCTCAGGGAAGAGGTCGTGCTCATGGTTCGGGCCGAGGAGGCCGGGCACCGCCTGGAGGTTCAGCGCCCGTAGTAGTCGACGACCTGGAAGCCTTCGGCAGCCACGTCGCGCTCTTTGCTGGAGCGGTAATGATCACGCATGCCCTGGTAATGGTCCAGAAAATCGCCTTCTTCGTAGTTGGCGTTGACCACGATCTTGGCAGAGAGCCCACGCCCGCGGGGCTGGACGGTGATGATGCCCACGCCGCGCTCGCCGGCGGTCTTGAGCAGGATGTCGTTATACTCGGCTTCGCCTTCGCGAAGCGCCTCCAAAGGCAGGGCCAGCCAGCGGTAGTTGGCGGTGGCGCGGCTCATGGCGTGCAGACCGGATCGCACGTCAAAGAGGCAGTCGTCATAGGAGGATGCCAGCTTGATGGCGTGGAGCTTTTGCACCGAACCGGCCACGTAGACGACGTCGACCGGGACGCTGCGAGGGCCTTCATCGCTGAGTTTGGGATCGTCGTTGAAGAGGTCGAAGGTGGAGGGGAACTCGCGCTCGAAGAGGCGCTCAATGGGCTCCACCATCGCGTCGGTGCTAAAGTCGTAGAGGTCTGTCATACCTACCTGTGGGGAAAGAAGTTTACGAAGTCTCGCTGTCGAATCCCCTCCCCCCCGGTAGAGTGCAGCGATGCGGTTGGCTGCCAGTGTGCGACAATCGTGGTGCGCCGTGAGCGGGTGATGAGGCCAACCCAGGTGACCTCGAGAGCGGCTCATGGCGTGAAACAAGCAGGCAGACACCATAAGACGCCGAGATTAGCCGGCGCTGAGCGACCAGCGTAGCTCATCGCGCAGCGTGTCGATCTCCTGGTTAAGGACACGTTGGTCGGCGGCGCCCAGGACCACGCCGTGCAGACCGACAAAGGTTAAGTCGATATCAAAGACCGGCTCGCCATCGACGAGCCGTTTTCGAAATTGAACATCAAGTTCCACCGGTTCCTGATGGATGGTGGAGCGACCCATGCAGTAGAGAAAAAGGTAAACGAAGAGCGGTAGCACCAGCACGAAGAGAGGCACCATGGCGATGATGAAGGTGAGTGAGCCGCGCTCAAAGCGCAGGCGTTCGTGCTCGGATTGAACGACCCGGTAGCCGAAGGATTCGAAGAGGCGCTGGACGTGAAAACGAAGTTCCTCCTCATCTTTGACGCCGTAGGCGCGCATCTGGCGCATGAAGACGGTCTGCGAGGGGTCGCAGAAGGTGTCGTCGCTGGCTTCGATGCGGAAGGGGAAGCGCGCGTCGTTGTCGAGGGCGACCATCGCGCGGCTGGTGGGGTCGACGACGGGGAGCTGGTCTTTTTGCAGGCTGGTCTGGGAGAGGGGGACGAGCTGGGCGTCGGTATGTTTGTAGCGCTCTTCGATGTGGGCGCGCAGCGAGGCTGGCAAGAGCGGGTGGCTGGCCACCGCCAGCCGGCTGTGTTCGGTGCGGGGCTGGCCGTCCTGCAGGTTTTTTTGAGCCGGTGTTGGCGAGGAGGGGGTCGCGTCGGGGTCGTGCGCCATCAGCTCGCGAGCGGCCTGTGTGGCGGCCTCAGAGGGCTTCGCGTGGGCCTCGCCAGAGTCGCTGCCGGCCTGCTCTTCTTCGCGCCAGATGGGGCGAGGAAGGCTGCGGGAGTGGTCGACGCCGGGGATGGTGTATTCGAGGCGGCCGTCGCTTTTGATCTCCATCTCGACCAGCCCGGCCTGGGTGGCCTGCTCCAGGAAGGCGGTGACCCGTTCGTGGGTCAGCCCCAGGGCGTAGGCCAGGTAGGAGGGCTGGAGCCTGTCCATGCCTTCTTCATAGACCAGGCGCAGGATGTGCCACTCAAACTCCTCGTAGGTCATGGTCCCGTCGCTCAGTCGTTGGGGTGAAGCCAGGGGGCGAAGTCAAAAGATGGAACGTCCCGGGGGCGCCCCGGCATTCCCGCGGGTTGGCCACGGGTCGATGGGGGCGGGCGAGTCGGTGGAGCGCGGAAAAGGGCTCCCGCGCTCCAGGGCAAGAGTCTCCACGCCAGAGATCGGGCTTATAGGTAGAGTTTAAGCACATGCCACACACATGGCAAACCTCCGAGCGCACCAGGACGACGCTGGCTGCGTCGTCAGGGATTCGCAGTAGCGCTACTACAGCTTCGTCCTTGCTCCTTGCCATCCCCGCCCTGGATGCGCTCGGGTTGGGGGGGATGCGGGGTGTGGTTGGGTGGTTGGGTGGTTGGGTGGTTGTGGAGCCCGGGGGGTACACGATGCTGGTCGATTCGTGAGGGCGTTTGGCGGGGCGCGGTTGGAGAGGGGGTGACACATGCCGACTTTTTGGTCCGAGTTGGCGACGTGTCCGCGCAAACCCGGGCGCCCCACAACCACCCAACCCCAAAACGCGAACCCCCGAAGGCACACTCGAATCGACCCACTTTGCGAACCTCGGCGCCTCACAACCACCTGACCTCAAAGCTCCCAACCCACGCGAACCTCGGCGCTCCGCAACCACCCAACCCCAAAACGCGAACCTCGGCGTCCTGCAGCACCTCCCCACGTCGCGAACCTCGGAGCCTGCTGGCCAAGTCGGGGTCGGGGAGTTATTTCTAGTGCCACCGAAGTTGTAGCTACCCTTTTTGGTCGGTCCCGCCCGGGGCTTCATTCGACTTTGCCAGGAGGACAGTGTGTCGAGGTCTGAGATTGAGAGCGTTCTTAAGGAAGATCGTACGTTTGAGCCGCCGGCGGAGTTTGCGGGGCAGGCCAACATTGACGCGGCGAAGCTCGATGCGCTTTACGCCGAGGCGAAGTCTGATCCGGAGGGGTTCTGGGCGAGGATGGCCAGAGAGGAGCTGGTCTGGGAGAAGCCTTTTGAGAAGACGCTGAGCTGGGAGCCCCCCTTTGCGCGCTGGTTTGAGGGGGGGGAGCTCAATATGAGCGTGCAGTGCCTGGATCGGCATCTGACGACCTCGCGCAAGAATAAAGCGGCGATCATCTGGGAGGGGGAGCCCGGTGATAAGCGCACGCTGACCTATCAGCAGCTGCATGCCGAGGTGTGCCGCTTTGCCAACGGGCTTAAGCGTCTGGGGATTGGTAAGGGCGATCGGGTGGCGATTTATATGCCGATGGTTCCCGAGCTTGCGATTGCGCTGCTGGGATGTGCGCGTATCGGGGCGGTGCATTCGGTGATCTTTGGCGGTTTCTCAGCGGCGGCGATTCGCGACCGGGTGGAGGACGCCGAGGCCAAACTCGTGATCACTGCCGACGGGGGATATCGGCGTGGGAAGGTGCTTCCGCTCAAAGAGCAGGTCGATGCGGCCCTGGCCGAGGGCTGCCCCACGGTCGAAGACGTGGTGGTGTATAAGCGCTGCGGCAATGAGGTGACCTGGTTTGAGAACCGGGATCGCTGGTGGCATGACGTGGTCAATGATGAGTCGACCCATCATGAGGCGGAGGCTTTTGATGCGGAGCATCCGCTCTTCATCCTCTACACCAGCGGGACGACGGGGACGCCCAAGGGCGTGGTGCATGCGACGGCGGGTTATGCGCTGTGGACGAAGTTGACCACGCGCTGGATCTTCGATCTCAAAGAAGAAGATACCTACTGGTGCACGGCTGATATCGGGTGGATCACCGGGCATAGCTACATCGTGTACGGTCCTTTGCAGAATGGAGCGACGAGCCTGATGTATGAGGGGGCGCCGAACTGGCCGCAGCCCGACCGCTTCTGGGATATTATTGAGCGCCACGCGGTCAACATCTTCTACACCGCGCCCACGGCGATCCGCGCCTTCATGAAGTGGGGAGAGCAGTGGGTGGACCGCCACGACCTCTCCAGCCTGCGCCTTCTGGGGACGGTGGGCGAGCCCATCAACCCGGAGGCGTGGATGTGGTACCACCGCACGATTGGGGGGGAGCGCTGCCCGATCGTCGATACGTGGTGGCAGACGGAGACCGGCGGCATCCTCATCTCTCCGATGCCCGGGGTCACGCCCACAAAACCCGGAAGTGGCACGCGAGCGTTGCCGGGCATTGAAGTTGCGGTGGTCGACAAAGATGGCAACGAGGTGGCCGATAATGAGGGCGGCTTTCTGGTCATCAAGCGGCCCTGGCCCTCGATGCTTCGGACCGTCTACAAGAACGAGGCGCGCTTTAAGGCCGGGTATTTCGGGCGCTTTGAGGGCATCTACTTCGCCGGCGACGGCGCGCGTCGTGATGAAGACGGCTATCTCTGGATCATGGGGCGCATTGATGACGTCATCAACGTGAGCGGGCACCGCCTGGGCACGATGGAGATCGAGAGTGCGCTTGTGAGCCACCCGCAGGTCACCGAAGCGGCGGTTGTGCCCAGGCCGGATGATATCAAGGGGCAGGCCATCGTGGCCTTTGTGACGCTGGAGGGCGGGGAGCCCTCCGATACGCTGGCGCACCAGCTTCGCTCCGAGCTCAGTGAGCACGTCGTCCAGGAGATCGGGGCGCTGGCGCGGCCGGCGGAGATTCGTTTTACGGACGGCTTGCCCAAGACGCGAAGTGGGAAGATCATGAGGCGACTTCTGGCCGACATCGCCGCCGGTCGCCAGAGCGGGGATACCTCCACGTTGGAGGATGCCTCGGTGCTCGACAAGCTTCGCAAAGATAACGAGTAAGACGCGCATGACGTGCCCCGGCGGCCGCGTTTGCTTTTGATGTAGCCCGGCTGGCCGCCGGGGCTGCTCCACCTCCCTACTGCACGCGACGTACCCCCTATGCAGATTGATGTGTTTCGGCTGAACAACGGCCAGGGCTGGGATCTCCAGCTCAAGCGTTTTGTGGACCCCGAGCGTCTGATCGAGGGACGCCGCCCGGTGATGATGATCCCGGGCTATTGCATGAACACCTTCATCTTGAGCTACCACCCGGGTGGGACCTCGATGGTCAGTCATCTGGTGGAGCAGGGCTTTGAGGTGTGGACGGCCAACCTGAGGGGGCAGGGCGACGCGAAGCGGCGCTGGCCCGGGGTCGAGGACCACGGCTTTAAGGAGCTCGCGCTGGTGGACCTGCCGGCGCTTCGAGACAAAGCCCTGACCGAGAGCCTGCTCTCGCCGGACGCCATCGACCTTGTGGGATGCAGCCTGGGGGCGACGGTGATCTATGCGTACCTGGGGCACCATCCTGACGATCATCAGGTGGGGTCGGTGATTTCGATCGGGGGGCCGCTGCGCTGGAACCGCTCCCATCCGCTGGTGCGCCTGGTGCTCGCGTCGCCGGCGTTGGCCGGGGCCGTGCCCATCAAGGGGACGCGGCAGATGGCGAAGCTGGCGCTGCCGGTGGCGAAGCGCTTTCCAAAATTGCTGCAGCTCTATCTGAACACCGAGATCATCGATATGAACGCGGCCGATGAGTTGATCAAAACCATCGATGATCCGAGCCGTCGGCTGACCCGGCAGATCGCGCACTGGCTGAAAGCGCGCGATCTGGTGGTGGACGGGCTGAACATCAGTCAGGCGCTTCACAGCGTGGACGTGCCGATGATGTGTGTGCTGGCCAACCAGGACGGGATTGTGCCGCCGCAGGCGGCCCTTTCGGTGCTCGATCATATCGGCTCAAAGCAGACGCGGGTGGTGCGGGTGGGGGATCAGCGCTACCCCCACGCCCACGCCGACCTGTTCATTTCCAGGGGCGCGAAAGAGGCGGTCTTTGAGCCGATGGCGCGCTGGCTGGCGGAGCGCTACGAGCAGGCAGATCCGGGGAGTTCGGCGCGCCGGGAGGCCGTCGATGCCTGAGCTTGCCGAGGTCGAAGTGGCGCGTCGTAATGTGGCGAGCTGGTGGGAGGGGGAGGCCGCAGCCGAGGTTCGTCTGCTGGATGCGAAGGTGCTCAAGCGCGGCAGCGAGCGAGAGCTTGAGGAGGCGATGTTGCGCCCGCTGGTGGCGATGCGGCGGCGCGGCAAGTACCTGTGGGCCGAGCTTGAGGGCGGGCATGCGGTGATGTTTCATTTTCGTATGACCGGCAAAATCACCTGTGAGACGACGCCCCAGCCGCGCTTCGCGCGTCTGGCCTGGCGGGTCAACAAGGCAGGCTGGCTGACCTTTAAAGATTCGCGGCGGCTGGGGCATGTGGAGGTGCTCTCGCCAGGGGAGCTTGAGCGCTACGACGCCCTTTTGCGCATGGGCAAAGAGCCGCACGACATCAGCGCCGCGGAGCTCCGAGAGGCCGCCTCCGCCGGACGCCAGCTCAAGAGCGCTCTGCTCGACCAGAGCGTGGTGGCCGGGGTGGGCAACATCGCCATCAGCGAGCTTTTCTGGCGTCTTCAGCTGCCTCCCGAGGTCCGCTGTGGTGAGCTCAGTTCGCTGCAATGGCAGGCGCTGGCCGAGGAGATGCCGCGCTATTTTGATGAGGTCATCGCGCGCTCCATGGCCGATGAAATCGCCTATATGAATGAGGCCGGCGGCGAGAATATTTTTGAAGTCTATGGTCGAAAAGGGGAGGCGTGCCCCCGGTGTGAGGCGGCGATCGAGCGGGTGAAGGTCGCCGGTCGCTCCACGTACTTTTGCCCGGCCTGCCAGCCTCCTGTTAACGCCTGAAGAGTGAGCATACGATGAGCGAGAATCTTCAACGCATCGGCCAGCAGGTGGCCGCGGCGATATCTCAAAACGCTTCGGAATTTGAGGGCTTTAAGCTGCGCTGCGACCCCGGCGAGCCGGGCATGATCTATGTGGCGCTGCGGGGGGCAAAGCGCGAGACGGCTGTCGGGGAGCGCCTGGCCGAGAAGCTCGACGCCCTGGTGGGGGCGGAGCTTGCAAAGGAGCAGGACCTGTCGCTGACGCATACCATCCTGATGGGCCGCGGCGACAAAGACCTGCTCCTTCGCGTGGAGATTTCCCGGTCGGGGGCTTGAATTAGCCCGGGCCGTTGCCGGGGTGGTCGAGCTCGGGGCAGTGGGGGATGTTCATGCTGCCGTAGAAGGCGTCTTCGGTCGTCGTAAGGTCCTTGCCGTCGAAGGTGATGCCAGCGTTGACGCGAAACTCCAGGCCGCCTCCCTGCTGGTAGCAGTCTTCGGTGCACATCTCGGGGTTGTTCATGTCCAGTCCCAGCAACACGTTGCTGTCGGCATAGGTGCCTCGCCGCATCTCGCCCTTGTGGGTGAGTTCAATGGCGGTGTCGTCATGGAGCAGGGGGCGGCCGTTGCTGGCGTTGAGTTGGAAGGGGCCGATGGTGGCAAAGGGGTCGGTGGGGGCGGCGCCGTCTGACGGGCAGGCCTCATCACCCTGGTTGCGGGCATAGACCATGAACTCCCAGCCGCCGGAGTCGCTGCTTTCGGGGGGAATCATGCCGTAGGCGACGTTGGACAGGTAGGTGCCTTTGTCGGCCTCTTTGATGCAGAAGAGCTCCTGGCCGTCTTCCCGCAGGCCGCAGCCGCTGCCCTGGTCGCGGTTTTGATTCGTGTCGGGGTCATCGCCTTCGCCGCAGGCGCTGATGGCGAGCAGGGCGGTGGCGGAGAGGGCAAGGAGGGGCAGAGATTTCAACATCATCGCTCCGTGGATGCGATCATCGAAGGTGCGCCGGGCGCAGTGAAAGTAGGAGCGCTCAGTGTGGCCGCTACGACGTAGATTGCAACAAAAAACGCCGGCGCCTTCCCTTGATCGGGGGAGGCGCCGGCGTCTTTTCTTCAGGAAGGCTCAGCCCTCAGGGGGCGTCACTCCCAGGTGATGGAGTCGATGACGATTTGTTTGCTCAGGGCGTTTCGCACCTCCAGCACGAACTCCCCGGAGATCCCAAGGTTATCGACGCTCAGCGTGAAGATCTCATCGTCGACGTCGAAGGCGGGGCTGGTGGCGACGACGTTGCCATTGACGAGGATCTCGAACTGGCGGTTGCCGCCGCCGGTGAAGCCTTTGCGGTAATCGACGGAGATGGCGTCGACGCCGCCGGGGAGGGTCGCGCGCACATAGGCACCGGAGGATTTGAAGAGGATGCCCTTGCCGTCGATCTCAAAGCCGGACTCGTTTCGCGCCCCGGTGTACTCCCAGGTGATGCCGTTCACGCCGACAAAGGTGCCATCCACATACGAGGAGCCGGAGAGCTCCAGGGTATCAAAGGTCTCGGTGGTGGGACCCGAGCTCGGAGCGAGCTGCCAGGCGCCGATCGTGCAGACGCCTTCAAAGGGGCGAGCCTCGCCGCGCTGGTCGACGGTGAGCGGGGTGCCGTCGAGAGCCAGGCAGCGGGCTTCGGTGATGGAGAGGTCGGCCTGCGAGGCTTCAACCACCTCGATGGTGCGGGTGAAGCCGCCGTTGTCGGCCAGGGCGCCCAGCGGGCTGGCCAGCGGGCTTGCGACCGTACCGATGGTGTCGGTGGCATCTTCGTCGATGTCGGCCAGGTCGGCGGCGTCGATGAAGTTGTCGCCGCCGGAGACGATGACGCTGGAGGTGGAGACGCGTCCGAGCTGGGCACCGGCCGCACCGGCGATGGTGTTAGCGGCGAAGATGGAGCGGGAGACGTTGAGCGAGGAGGTGGCGCTGCCGTCGAGGAGCACCGCCGCGCCGCGGGTCGCGTCGTTGCCGTGGAAGGTGGCGAAGTTGAGGGTGGCGTCTGCGGTGGAGCCTACGAGGATGGCGCCGCCGTCGCCTTCGGCCGTGTTGGCATCGAAGGTCGCGTTCTGAACGTTGAGCACGCTGCTCACCGAGATGGCGCCGCCGTCGGGGGCGGTGTTGAGCTCGAAGAGGGCGCGGGTCACGTCGGTCTGGGCCAGGGGGATGCCGGAGACGCCGCCGTTGAAGGGGGCGTCGATGGCCCCGCCGTGCATCAGAGCGCTGTTGGCCGAGAAAAGGGCCTGGTCGACGGTGAGCGCGCCGGCGTTGTGGATGGCGCCACCGCGCTGGGTGGCCTGGTTGTTGGTGAAGATCACCTCGTTGGCGGTGATGCTTCCCGAGGGGGCGTTCGCAAGCGCGCCGCCCCTGGAGCCGTGGTTGTCGTCAAAATGCACATCGAAGAGGGTCAGGTCAGCCTGGTTGTAGATGGCGCCGCCCTGGTCGGACCCGGCGCGGGCACCGCGGATGCTCAGGCTCTGGAAGAGAATCACAGCGTCGGGGTTGGTCACCGAGAAGATGCGCAGCGGGGTGCTGGCCGCAGCGATCGCGGTGGTGTCGCGGCCCTTGCCGATGATGGAGATGTTGCGGGTAAGGTCGATCTGGCTGCCCGTGACCTCGACCTGGTCGATGCCCGGCGCGAAGGTGACGACGCTCTCGGCGTTCACGCGGCCGATAACCTCGCGAAGCGAGCCCCGGCCGGCGTCGTCGGCGCGGGTGACCATGGTGGGCACCACCGCCGCAACGCTGGCGCTGACGATGTTGGACTCGGGGATCACCACGTCCTGTGCGCCGGTGATGTAGAAGTCGTTGCCCCAGGCATCGGTGGGGGCGGTGGTGGCGCGCACGCTGTAGGTGCCCGCGGGAACTTCGATGGCCTCGCTGCCCTGGCCGCTCAAGGTGCGGGTGGCCACGACGGCGTCGGTGGCGTCGACGATGTCCAGGGTGTAGCTGCCGGCGTCGCCCAGGTCGTAGTTCAGCGTCAGGGTGGTGGCCGGGGCGACGTAGGTGAGCACCGCGGCGGTGTTTTGCTCGCTGATGAGCTCGACGGTGGTGCCGGCGGCGCTGTAGGTGATGCCGCCCGCGCTCACGTCCGCCGGGGTCAGGGTGTAGTCGCCGGGGATGAGATCGCCGAGAAGCCCGCTGCCGGTCAGCGTGGTTTCAAAGCCTTCGGGGCCCACAAGGACGATGTCGGCGTCGGTGCCCGAGGGCAGTCCTTCGACGACGAGATCCAGGCTGGCGGGCATCCGCTCGTAGAGAAGGTCGCTGGTCACGTCGTCGCCGCTGGCCAGCTCCACCTCCAGGGGCTCACCGCGGTAGAGGGCCGGACCATCGGTGATGGGCTCGGGGGTGAGCTCGTAGAGGCCCGGGGTCAGCCCGCTGAAGGTCTCCGAGCCGGTGAGCGGACCGATGGTTTCGGGACCGTCGACGGTGATGTTGGCGTCGACACCGGCGGGCAGCCCACCGACGACGAGCTCCCAGTTTGCCAGGACGAGCTCGAAGGTCAGGGTGACGTCGCTCTGGGTGTCGCTGGTGATGCTCACGGCCAGGTCTTCGGCCTCAAAGGTGCGAAGCCCCTCGATGACCGGGTTGGCGAGGAGGGTGTAATCGCCCGGCTGCAGCTCTTCGAGACGTTCGTCGACAACCACCGGGGTCTCGGTGCCGTCTTCGGCGCGCAGGGTGAGCACGGGGACGATGCCTTCTTCCAGGCCCTCCACGCTGACGTTGAGGCTGCCCGGGAGGGCATCACCGCAGATCAGGCGCACGGTCAGGGGGAAGGTGAGGTTTTCGGGATCGTTGGTGTTGAAGGTCAGATCGGAGGCGAAGTTTCCGCCGCCGCTCTCCGGGCAGCTGGCGAGCACGCCGACTGCGGCGCTCTCGCCAGCGTCGACCTCCAGGGAGTCCGGGCTGACGCGAAGCGCGTTGCTCGGCGAGAGGATGTTGACGATGAGGGTCTGGGTGCCGGGGTTTTCGACGTCGATGGTGCCTTCGACGGATTGTCCGGCGGCGGCGTTCAAGATGAGCTCTTCGGGCACGACAATGACCGGGCCGTCGCGGGGCTCGACGTCGGGTTCGGCGTCGGGCTCGTCGGTGTCGGTGTCGCCGGCATCGGGATCGTCGGTGTCGGTGCCGACGTCGCTTTGATCGCCGGTGTCGGAGTCGGCCACCGGGGTGTCGTCTCCGCCGCAGGCGATGCTGAGGCTGAGGATGAGGCTTAAGATGAGGAGCGAGGGGCGAAGCTGCATCGTGCTCTCCTTCCCGAAGGTTGGGACGTGGTCGTGGGGGCGCTCCCGGAGGCGGGGCGACGGCGCAGCCTCTTTAACAAGTTCGCGTGAGGGATCCAAACGCGATGGGTGACAGGGCTGTGACGTTCCAGGGGCAGTGTCGGAAGATGCTGTGTGCTCCGGGGAGTGGTGTGGGGGCCGCGGCCACCGGCCCCGGGGCACCGAAACCTGCCCTCGACACCATCTCCTTACATACGCGACATCCTCCAACGCGCCCTCGACACCCCTGGTCACGTACCCCCCGGGTATTTTCGGCCGCCCTCGACACCTCGAGCGCGTACCCCCGGGGCATCGAAACCTGCCCTCGACACCCGGAGCACCTACCCGGCGGGCATCGAAACCTGCCCTCGACACCCCGAGCGCGTACCCCCGGGGCGTCGAAACCCGCCCTCGACACCCTGAGCTCTTAGCTCAGCATGTTGCGCGCTGCTCTCGACACCGCCCGGCTATGCCCGGTCCCGCTCAACGCCGCCCTCGACAGCGTGTCGGCTTACCCCCCGGGTACCGGATCCCGGGGTCGACACCCTTCCCAGATCCCCCTGGCCGAGGGGGGTCGGCCCTTGAGGGCACCCTGGGAGATGCCGCCGCGGCAATAAGTCGTGGGGATCGGGCGTTGTGGAGGCGCCCGAGCGCCGGCATCTGCCAGGCAGCGCGGCGCTCCTTGATGTCGACGATTTCAGACGAGGACACGATGGCTGAGCAGCGACCCTTTGAGCCCGGACGATTCTGGGATGAGATGTTTGATCGCCCCGACTACCGCTATGGCGAGTCGGCCAACCCCTTTGTGATCGAGGCGGTGGAGGCTCGTCTGGAGCCCGGCGCCACCGTGCTCTGCGTGGGCGACGGGGAGGGGCGAAACGGGGTGGGGCTGGCCCGGGCCGGCTACCGGGTCACCTCGCTGGAGCCCTCGGCTGTGGGGCTGGCCAAGACCCGCCAGCTCGCCGCGAAGTATCAGGTGGAGGTGGAGACGATCCAGGGGGTGATGCCCTCCGATGTGCTGGGGGAGCGGGAGTTTGATGCGGTGGTGTTGGCCTATGTGCATGTGCCGCCGGCGATGCGCCCGGAGTTGCACCGCGCCTGTGTGCAGCATCTGGCCCCCGGAGGGCGAATCGTGCTGGAGGGGTTTACCCCCCGCCAGCGCGAGTTGGGACGCACCAGCGGCGGCCCCGGCGATGTGGCGATGCTCTTTGAGCCCGAGACGCTGCGCGAGGACTTTGAGGGGCTGACCATCGAGCTCCTTCAGGAGGAGCAGGTCGAGCTCGCCGCCGGCGATGGCCACCGCGGGGTGGCCGAGGTGGTGCGCTTGATCGCGCGTCGCGTCTGAGGGGAGCCGCGGCGGTGAACCCAACAAAAAAGCGCCCCGGGAGGACTCCCGGGGCGCTTTAATTTTGGAGCGCGGAGCCTCCGCGCCCGCGGGCAGTTTTTGGATGCCCACGTGCAGCTGACCGGTGGCCAGAGGGACCCAAAGCCAAAGAGGCGTCTTGCTCTCCGGCTCTGGGTGCTGGAGGCGTTAGTGCCAGCGGAGGTTATCGATCACCACCTGACCATCGGTCGGGGTGAGGTTTTGAATCTCGATGGTGTAGTCACCGCTGATGTTGAGCCCGCTGGCCGTCAGGGTGTGGACGGTCTCGTCGGCACCGGAACTGGCTCCGAAGGTGGGGCTGGTGGCCACGACGGTGCCGTTGACCGCGATGGCGATCTGGCGAGCGGCGTTGCCGGTGAAGGCTTTGCGGTAGTCGACGCTGATTTCCGAGAGCGTGCCGCTTAAGTTCACGCTGCGCACGTAGTCGCCGAGTTGGCGGAACATCAGGCCCTGGCCGGCGATCGGGTAGGCGCCGGCTGCGCGCACCCCGATAAGCTCCCAGTAGTAGCCCTGCGCGGTGGAGATGATGCCGTTGAAGTAGGTCTGGGAGCTGAGCCCGTGGCCGTAGAAGGGCTCAAACGATTGAAGGACCGAGGAATCGAACTCCCAGGCTCCCAGGGCGCACATGCCGTTGACCGGGCGAGTGTTGCCGCGCTGGTCTTCGGTCAGGGGCTGGCCGGCTGCGTCGAGGCAGGAGGCCGCGGCGATGGTCAGCCCGGTGGTGAAGGTCGGGTTGATGGCGGCGGTATGGGTGAATCCGCCATTGTTGCTCAGGGGCAGGAGGGGGTTGGCCAGGGGCGCGGCGCTGGTGCCGATCTGGTCGGTGGGAGCCGCGATAAAGTCATCCACGGTGTTGTCGGACTGGATGTAGTTATGGCCCCGCGAGGCGATGAGGGTTCTGGTGCTCAGGCTGGTCACACAGGTAAACGCGTTGGCGTTGCCCGCGATGATCGAGCTCCCCAGAGTGATGGACGTGGCGGCGTCACAGAGTGAGGCGATGGCGTTGCCTGTGCCAGCGGTGTTGTTGAGGAAGGTGGTGTGCACCAGGGTCGCATCTTTATCGTACTGGTAGTAGGCGCCCCCGGAGTTGTTGGCGTGGTTGTCGGCAAAGGTGACGTTTTCCACGGTGGCTTTATTTGAAGCATACACCGCGCCGCCGCTGGTCTCCGCGGTGTTGTTTTGGAAGAGGGTTCGCCGCAGCACCAGCGTGTAGGGGGAGGTGGATATACCCGTGTAGGGAACGCTGATGGCGCCGCCGTTGGAGTCGCTGGAGTTGTCTTTGAAGAGCGTATCTTCGACGTCCAGGCTGCTTTTAGAGCTGATGGCGCCGCCGGCATACCGGGCGTAGTTGTCTTCAAATGTGGAGCGTAGAATCACCAGCGTGTGACCATGAAGGTCGTTGAGGATCGCGCCTCCATAGTCGTTATTGCTTCTGTTGTTGCGGAAGGTCGAGTCTTCGATCAGGAGCTCGCCGGTGGCATCGCTGATGGTGATCGCGCCGCTGCTGACGTCGTGGGAGGTGGCGTTGTTTTCGATCACGACGTTGCGCAGGCTAAAGCGCCCGCTGCTGTGGATGGCCGGGGAGCCCTGTGTGGTGTCAATGTCGGCGATGCGCAGGTTTTCGAGGTGCACATCGGCCTGGGGCAGGAATGAGAAGAGGCGATCGTTGCCGGTGGTGGTCAGCGTGAGCTGAGCGGGGCCCGGGCCCACGAGGGAGAGCTCCTTATCGACAAGGATGCGCGTCTCGGTCGTGACCCGGGTTACGGAGGGGGCAAAGGTGATGACGCTGCCGGCGTTGACGCGCCCGATCACCTCACGCAGCGAGCCCGGTCCCTGGTTGTCGTTGCGGGTCACCAGAGTGGGGTTACGCGCGGAGAGGGAGACCTGGGTGCTCTGGCCGCCGACGATCGAGAAGCCAATGTCGGCGCCTTCTACCTGGTAGGGGTTGCCGTAGAGGTCGGTCCCCAGGTTGTTGCTGGCCACGGTAAGCTCGTAGCTTCCCGTGCTCAGGGTAAGCTCATGGGTGCCGGAGCCGCTCAAGGTCACCTGCTGCGGGGCGTTGATGCCGTCGCCGATGTTCAGGGTCAGTGAGCCCCCCGGGGTGAGCGCGTGGTTCAGTGCCAGGGTTCCAAATCCCAGGGAGTAGCTCGCGGTGGCTTGAGCGGTCTGGCTGCTGGTCACATTCAGCGAGATCGTGTGGCCCGGTGGCGCGTAGCGCTCGCCATTGTGGACAACCTCCGCAAAAGCCAGGGTGTAGGTGCCCGGGGTGAGGTCATTCAGGAGCTTGGGCCCGGTGTGGGAGGTGAGGGTTGTGGCCGGGGCGGGGCCTGAGAGCGTGAAGGAAAAGGAGACGCCGGCCGGCAGGCCGGTGGCGCTGACGTTAAGCGAGCCGGGTACCACCTGGTAGGTCAGCGTGAGCGTGGCGCTCTCGCCACTGCGCACCTCCACGCTGCTCTGGACTGCGCGGTGGGTGGCAGGGCCCGAGATCACCTCGGCGCCGGTGGCGCTGTAGGTGCCCGGAGCCAGGTCGCTCAGCGTGTTGGCGCCGGTGAAGGTGGAGGTGCTGCCGTCCGGAGCGATGAGGGTGATCAGGGGGTTGAGGCCGGCGGGGAGCCCTTCGATGACCACCTCCAGCTCGCCGGGAAGGGCGGCGAAGTTCAGGGTCACCTCGGCGGCGGAGCTGCCGACCTCCACGCTCTGCGGCTGGGCCTGGTAGGTGACGCCATTGGCCTCAACCGGGGCGGCGCTCAGGGTGTAGGTGCCCGGCACGAGCGCCTGGAGGGTGGTGGCGGAGTTGACCGTGGCGCTGTAGCCCTCGGGGCCGCTGACGGTGATGGTGGGCGTAACGCCGGCGGGCAACCCCTGGACGTTAACCTGAAGCTCACCGGCGGCCAGTCCGTAGGTGATGGTGGTGGGCTCGTTGGCGCCGCTGGTCAGCGCAACGCTGCGCACGGCCGCGTGGTAGGTCGTGGTCCCGTCGCTCACTTCCTGTGGCGAGAGCTGGTAGGTGCCCGGGGGCAGGTCCTCAAAGAGCGCGGAGGCGGTGAGCATCACATCGGTGTTCGGGCCGCTCAGGTTCACCAGGGGGGAGAGCGTGTCGGGGAGCCCCTCGATGATCACCTCCCAGCTGGCCGGCAGCAGCGCGTAGCTCAGGGTGAGCTCGGCGTGTTGATCGGCCTCGACCGTCAGGTTCACCACCGGAGCGCTGTAGGTCGCCAGATCCAGCACCATGCTCTGGGCCACCACCTGGTACTCGCCAGCGGGGATGGCGTCGAGGGTGCCGCCCTCGGGCACGCTCAGCGTGGTGTCGCCCACCAGCGCAATGTTGGGCCAGGGGCTCTCGGCGGGGAGGCCCTCCAGGCTCAGAGAGAGCGAGCCGGTTTCGATGTCGGTATCACCGCCGTCGGGGTCGTGACCGCCGTCGGTATCACCACCGTCGGGGTCGTGACCGGCGTCGGGGTCGTGACCGGCGTCTGTTACTCCGGTGTCGTGGCTGCGCCGGGCGTTGGGGCTATCGCCACATCCCAGGGCCAGCGTGCCCAGGAGTACGAGGGTGAGGAGTGGATGGAGACGATGCATGGAGGCTCCTTAGTTTAGGGGAGCCCGGGAACTCGTATGTGAGGCGTGTCCCGGAGTGAAGTCGTGAGGAGGAACGTGGAAAAATGAAGGGGTGAAGCGGGGGCCAGCGAGCCCCAAAGCCGGAGAGCTGTTTTGCTCTCCGACTTTGGGGCATTCCGGCGTGCCGGCGTCCAACTCAAGAGCGCAGGGGGGCGGCGCATCGAATAAGGAGGGCCGACAAGCGATGAAAGGGGCTCAGCGCGAGGTATTCTCCCAGGCGCCAATCGTGCAGGAGCCGCCGTTGGGGCGCGGCTCGCCGCGCTGATCTTCGGTGACGGGGTCGCCGACTTCATCGGTGCAGGCGGAGGCGGGGAGCACCATGGTGTAGTCGAGAGCGGCCTGGGTGGCGATGGTGTGGGTGAAGCCGCCATTGTCCGCCAGCTCGCCCAGGGTGCGGGCCAGCAGGAGCCCGGGAACGCCGACGTAGTCGGTTGTGTGGCTGGAGAAGGCGCTGCCACCAAGCTGAATGTAGTTATGACCCCGTGAGGCGATGGGTTGTGCTGTGGTCTGGCAGTGGAAGGCGTCGGTGTCGGTGCCCATCACCGCCGAGCTCTTCAGGTAGACCGGTGTGGTGTCGTCGCAGTAGGAGGCGATGGCGTAGCCGAATACCGCGAAGTTATCGTCGAAGGTGGTGTGCACGAAGTTGGCTTCCCCGTCGAACTGCACCCAGGCCCCGCCGGGGCTTGTGATGGTCGAGTTGGCGTAAAACGTGGTGTTGCCGATGAAGGCCCCGCGCTGGCTGAACACGCCCCCGCCGCCGCCTCCGGCGACGTTGCTGTCGAAGAGCGCGCGGCTGATCACCATGTTGCCGTTGGTGACGCCGGGGTGCGCAAAGATCGCGCCACCGTTGCCGTCGGCTGTGTTCGACTTGAAGAGGGCGTCTTCGAGCACGAGGGGAATGCGCGTATGGATTGCGCCGCCATCGGCTTCGGAGGTGTTGGAGGTAAAGCGGACCCGACGCAGCACGTCAAAGAACTCCCCATCGTTGATGTAGAGCGCGCCGCCATGGCCCCCGGCACTGTTGTCGATGAAGTCGACGTCGGTGGCGCTGAACGATCCGGTGGCGTGGACGGCTCCGCCATCTCCGGCGATGGATGCGTCGGCGAGGGTGAGCCCTTCGAGGTGGAGCGAGCCGCCATCCAGAACGGTGAAGAAGCGATCGGAGCCAATCGCGCTCAGGGTGAGCTGGTCGGCTCCGGGACCCTCGATCGTGATGCCGCCGTCGATGATAAAGGCACTGGCGGGCTGAATCAGCGAGATGCTCGGATCAAAGGTGATGGTGCTGCCCTCGTTGACCCGGCCAAGCACCTCCCGCAGCGTGCCGGGGGTGGAGGCGTTGTCGCCGTCATCGGTCACAAGCGTCGGCTCGATCGCGCGGATCGAGGCGGAGGCGCTCTGGTTGGCGACGACGATGATGGTCTGGCCATCGCCCACCAGCGGGTAGGTGTTGCCGAAGGCGTCGGTGCCCAGGTTGTTGGCGATCACCGAGAGGATGTGCATGCCCTCGGGCATCGGGATCTGCTGAGAGCCCTGGCCGCTCAGGGTGTGCACGGAGGCGATGGCGCCCTGGCCCACCCGCACGGTGATGCTGCCGCTGCCGAGAAGGTTGTAGGTCAGCGCGACGGTGCCCATCGCCGCAGCGTAGGTGACCTCGACCTGACTTTGCTGACGGCTGGTAATGGTGACGGGCAGGGTGGTCGGGGTTGGCTCGAAGCTCGCCCCGCCGGCCTGCACCACCCCGAAGTTGAGGGTGTAGTTGCCCGGGGCAAGCCCGGTGGTGGTCGCGGAGACGGAGTGTTCGGTGGTGGCCGGAGAGGGGCCAACAAGGGTCGCGGCGGCATCCGTTCCGGCAGGCAGCCCGTTGGCCTGGATGACGAGCGAGCCGGTCACCAGCGCGTAGCTCAGCGTGGCGGTCTGAGAGGCGTCGCTCTCCAGGGTGAGGGTGATCGGGGCCGCCTCAAAGGTCTGATTGCCCACCACGACGTCGGCGCCGTTCAGGGTGTAGTCGCCCGGGACCAGATCGCTGAGCGTGGTGCTGCCGTTGATGATGTTCTGGTAGCCGGCCGGGCCGCTGATGGTGATCTGAGAGCTCTGGCCGGCGGGAAGACCGCTGACCACGACGTTCAGCTCTGCCGGAGAGAGGGTGTAGGTGATGGTGGTGGCATCGTTGGTGCCGCTGGCCAGCGCGGCGGTGCGGATGCCCGCGCTGTAGGTGACGCCGCCGTGGTTCACCTCGTCCGGCGAGAGCAGGTAGGCACCCGGGGTGAGCGCGTCGAAGGTGGTGGATTCGCGCAGAACTTCGTTGAAGTCGGGGCCTTCGAGGGCCACGTCCGCATGGACGCCTGCGGGAAGGCCGGCGATGACGACCTGCCAGCTTGCCAACATGAGCTCGTAACTCAGGGTGAGCTCGAGGGTCTGATCGGCCTCAATGGTGATCGTCCGGGGGGCGGCCTCGAAGGTCGAGAGGCCCCGCAGGACGCGCTCGGCCACCAGCTCATACTGGCCGGCGGGCACGTCGATGAGCTCGCCACCTTCAGGGACGCTCAGGGTCGTGTCGCCGATGAGCTCGATGTCGGGCCATTCGGCGTCGTCGGGGATACCTTCCAGCGTGAGGACGAGCGTGCCGAAGCCTTCGAGGGGGTCGGTATCGGCATCCGGGTCGTCGTTCGTATCGGCATCCGGGTCGATATCGGTGTCAGCGTCGGGGTCGCGATCGGCGTCGGCGTCACCTCCGGCGTCGCTCTCGTCGATGGTCGTGTCGGGCTGGTCGAGGTCGGTGTCGTCGACGTCACCACCACAGCCCAGCATCACCAGGGCGCAGAGGGCAAAAAAGAGGGGCTGGCGAGTCCAGGTCATACGCGTCTCCATCCAGGCAGCAAGTTCACAGGACGAGCATGGTGTTCAGCGTGAGCAGGTCACGCACCGGCGCTCGCCCGAGAAGGTGAAATACGGGAGGAACGTGCTTAGCAGACGCGGGAAGAATCATCAAAGTCGCATAAGACCTTGAAGACCCTGGGTTTCGCATCGCGAGAAAAGGATGGGGGGACGACGCGCAAAAAAAACGCCCCGGAAGCTCTTCCGGGGCGGTGTTCAGATACGGGACCTATGGAGCCCCCGGGGCGATGCCGGAGGGGCTCAGCGCCAGGAGAGGTTGTCGATGACGACCTGACCGCTGGAGGGGGTGAGGTTGTGAATCTCGATGGTGTAATCACCGCTGATGTTGAGGTTGTCGGCGGTGAGGGTGAAGACCGAGTCGTCGGCGCCATCGAAGTCACCGAAGTAGGGGCTGGTCGCTACCACGGTACCGTTGACCTCAATGGAGATCTGGCGGGGGGCGTCGCCGGTGAAGGCTTTGCGGTAGTCGACGCTGATGAAGTCGACGCCGCCGGTCAGCCCCACGCTGCGCACGTAGTTGCCGACCTGACGGAACATCAGCCCCTCGCCAGCGATGCCGTAAGAGCCCTCGGAGCGCACGCCGCTGACCTCCCAGCTAAAGCCCATCGAGGTGGTGAAGGTGGTGTTGACGTAGGTCGAGGCTCCCAGCCCGTGACCGTGGAAGGGCTCGTAGCTCGACACACTATCGGTGGCCTGGAACGCCCCGGCCGTGCACAGTCCGTTGGTCGGGCGATCTTCGCCACGCTGATCTTCGGTGATGGTCTGGCCGGCGACGTCGGTGCAGAGGGTGGCCGGCTCGCTGAGATCGCTGAGGTAGAAGGTGTTAACGGCCATGGTGGGGCTAAACCCACCGTTGTCCGTCAGGAGACCCAGAGGGTTGGCCAGCGGAGCGAGCGCCGTGCCGACCTGGTCGGTGGGTGCCGCATCGAAGGCATCGGGGGCTTCGACCTCGATGTAGTTGTAGCCTTGAGAGAGGGTTGGGTTTGTGTAGGGAGGGGCGCTCTGAGTTTCGCAGCCAAAGTGGGCACCGGTTCCCACGACGATCGCGTTCTTGAGCTGCACGGAGGTCGTCTCGTCGCAGTACGAGGAGAGTGCGCTGCCGTTGGGGGCGGTGTTATCGGCGAAGGTCACATAGGACATCGTGGTGTGGCCGTCGAACTGGTAGTAGGCGCCGCCGTAGTCGTTGGTGGCGTTGTTATCGGCAAAGGTGACGTTGCGAAGCGTGGAGTCCACGCCGGTGTAAATCGCCCCGCCTGCATCGTCGGCGTGGTTATGGGCGAAGAGCGCACGCTCGATCACGGTGGATCGCACGCGGGAGAGCCCCTGGTAGATCGCGCCTCCGTTGACGGAGGTGTTGTTGGTGAAACTCGCTGTGTCGATGGTCAGGCTGGCCGAGCTGTCGATCGCACCGCCGTAGATCGCCGAGGAGTTCCCCTCGAAGCGCACCCGGGTGAGGAAGACGCGGTGGTCGATCGGGGTGATGTCGATGGCTCCCCCTCGGCTGGCGTGGTTATTGGAGAAGACGGTGTCCTCAATGACAATCGCGCCAGTGGCCTGGGCAATGGCGATGGCCCCACCGACGGCGCCGTCGTCGGTGACTTGAATGCGGTCGAAGACCATATCGCGCAGGCTAAAGGTTCCCAGGTTGTAGATGGCGCCACCGGTCCCACGGATGGTGATGTCGGCGATGCGGATGCCTTCAAGATGCACATCGGCGCCCGGGCCAAAGGAGAAGAGGCGGTCGACGCCGGTGGTGCTCAGGGTGAGCTGGTCGGGGCCGGGGCCCACGATGGAGATCTCATTGCCAAGGACGATAAGCCCCTCGGTGGTGACCTGGCTCAAGCCCCGGGCGAAGGTGACGACGCTGCCGGAGACGACGCGGTTGAGAACCTCGCGCAATGAGCCGCGACCCTGGTCGTCGCCGCGAAGCACCTCGGTGGGGGGCGGGGCGTTGAGCGCCGTCGTGACGCTCTGGCCGCTGGCCACCGAAAAGCCGACATCGAGCCCGAGGACGTAGTAGGGGTTTCCGAACGCATCGGTGCCCAGACCGTTGCTGGCCAGGGTGATCTCGTAGCTTCCCGGGGCAAGCTCGACGTTGGTGGAGCCCGTGCCGCGCAGAGTGACGTTGCGGCTGAAGCCCAGGCCATCGGAGACAACGACGGTGAGCGCGCCGCTATCGGGCAGGCCGTGGTTCAGCACGAGCGTGCCGACGTTCGTAGCGTAGACTGCGGTTGCGGTGGTGCTCTGCTCGCTTGTCACCGTGAGGTTGAGGATGGCGGTGTTGGGAGTGTAGGTGGTGCCGCCGGCCTCCACGGCCGCGTAGGTCAACACGTAGTCGCCGGGGGTGATGGCGTCGAAGCTCCGGGCGCCGATGATGTTTACCGAGGTGGTCGCGGGAGCCGGGCCGACCAGCGTGGCCCGCAGGGCGGCGTTGGAGGGGAGGCCGGTGGCGCCTACAGCGAGCTGGCCGGGGACCACCTCGTAGGCCACGCTCAGGGTGGTGCTCTGGTCGCTTACGACGTCAACGCTGGCTCCCTGCGCGCGGTAGATGGCCGGTCCAACGCTGACGTCACTCCCCACGAGGGTGTAGGTGCCCGGGACGAGTTCCGAGAGGACGTCGTTGGGAGCAGCGGTGGCCTCAAAGCCCTCGGGGCCGGTGAGGGTGAGTTCGGCGCTCAGGCCTTCGGGAAGCCCTTCCACCTCAAGGCGAAGTTCGCCGGGGAGGAGCTCGTAGCTTAGCGTGAGGGTCTCGGCGTCGCCGCTGGCGAGCTCAACGGTGGTGGCTACGGCTTCAAAGAGAAGGTCACCGCTGGCGACCTGCGCCGGGGTGATGGTGTAGCTTCCCGGCG
The DNA here is from genome assembly GCF_004005565.1 of Lujinxingia sediminis. Lineage (NCBI taxonomy): Bacteria > Deltaproteobacteria > Bradymonadales > Lujinxingiaceae > Lujinxingia > Lujinxingia sediminis. Next base: position 166,446 of record NZ_SADD01000009.1, read on the forward strand.
CAAGCCCGGTGAGTGTGGTGGTCTCGGTGAGGGTTTCGCTGCCTTCGTCACCGAGGACTTCGACCTGAGCGTCGACGCCTTCGGGGAGCCCTTCGATGATGACCTCAAGGCTGGCGCGGACCAGCGCGAAGTCGAGGGTGACCTCGGTGGTCTGATCGGCCTCGATGGTCAGCTCAACCGGCGCGGCCTCATAGCTGGCAAGCGCCACGGTGAAGGGCGCCGCGCTGAGGGTGTAGTCGCCCACCGCCAGATCGTCGGCCAGACCATCCTCACCGATGGTGATGTCGCCCTCGTCGCCGCTCAAGGTGAGTTCCGGCCAGGCGCTGCCTTCGGGCAGGCCTTCCACCGATACCGAGAGGGTGCCGAATTCGGGATCAGGGTCGACGTCGGGGTCCGGGTCGACGTCGGGGTCCGGGTCGACGTCGGGGTCCGGGTCGACGTCGGGGTCCGGGTCGACGTCGGGGTCCGGGTCGACGTCGGGATCTTCAGCGTCCGGGTCGGCGTCAGCGCCGGCGTCGACATCCGAGACATCGGGTTCGTTGACCGGGGTGGTGGTGTCGTCACCGCCACAGCCGATGGCCAGAGATGCGATGAGGGTCATCGCAAGCAGAGGGCGTGTCATCAACATCAAGTGCTCCTGATGGTTAGGTCGGGATACGCAGAGAGACGATAGCTGCTCCCCCGTGCGGCCATCGAAAGGTGTGAAGTTCAGGTGGGCACTGGTAGCAGAACCAGGGGGATATTCCAAAGCCGAGCGCCCCAGGACGACGCTGGCTGTGTCGCCGCGTCGTCGCGGTAGCGCTGCTACACGCTCCTCCTTGCTCCTTGCCAGTCGCCGCCCTGGATGCGCTCGGGTTGGGTGCCGAGCGCCCCAGGACGACGCTGGCTGTGTCGCCGCGTCGTCGCGGTAGCGCTGCTACACGCTCCTCCTTGCTCCTTGCCAGCTCCGCCCTGGCTGCGCTCGGGTTGGGGTGCCGAGCGCCCCAGGCCGACGCTGGCTGTGTCGCCGCGTCGTCGCGGTAGCGCTGCTACACGCTCCTCCTTGCTCCTTGCCAGCCCCGCCCTGGCTACGCTCGGGTTCGCGCAGGACGACGCTGCTCAGCGCCAGCGCAGGTTGTCCACGACGATCTGTGCGCCGGAGCTTTCCAGCCGAAGGTCAAACGCTCCGCTGATGGCGAGATCCCGCAGCTCCAGGGTGTGAATCGTGGGGTCCGCGCCGCTCACGGCTCCAAAAGGCTCGGTCTGCCCGACCAGGGTGTTGTTGATGTAGGCCTTCAGGGTGCGGTTGGTGCCGCCGGTGAAGGCTTTGCGCACGTCGACGATGAGCAGGCCGATGCCGCCGGGGAGTCCGGTGGCTTCAAGCGTGCCGTTGTTTTGCAGAAGGATGCCTTTGCCCTCGATGGGGTAGCTCCCTTCGCCGCGCGCGTCGGTGTAGGACCAGGTGATGCCGTCACGGCCGACGAAGAAGTGGCTGGAGTAGTTGTTGTCGCCGAGCGCGTGGTTTTCAAAATCTTCAAAGCCGCCGACGTTGGAGGCCTCCCAGGCGCCGGCGGTGCAGAAGGCACGGTCGGGTCGGGGCTGGCCGCGCTGATCTTCACTCAGGGGCTGGTCCCAGGCGTCGAGGCAGGATGCGGCAGGCAGGCTCAACGCCGGGATAGCGCTCGGAGCTACAGCGGCGCTTTGCGTCGGGCCGCCGTTCTCAGCCAGGGGTAGCAGCGGGGAGGGCAGGGCGGTGGTCAGGCTCAGGGTGTCGGAGTCGGCAGCGGCAAAGGAGCCCGGGGAGGTGCGGCCGACGTAGTTGTCGCCCAGGGAGGCCACCGGGTTTGCGCCGTTATCGTTGACGATTTTGAGCTCGTTGAGGTCGCTTCCGGTGGAGGTGTTACCGGCGACGATCGACGCGCGCAGGCTCATGGTGGTGAGGCTGTCGCCGAAGCTCATGATGCCGGTGCCTTCGGCGGCGCTGTTGCCGGTGACGGTGACAAAGGAGAGGGAGGCGGCGCCGTCGAACTGGTAGTAGGCACCGCCGCGCCCGGCGGCGCTGTTGCCCGCAAAGGTCGTGTTCTCGACCTCGCTTGCGCAGCCGCTGCGCACCGCGCCCCCGTGGGTGCCCGCGCTGTTACCCGTGAAAAGAGAACGACGCAGGGTCAGGGGGGCGCAGCTTGAGGTGTCGTCGACGAAGATCGCACCACCCTCGTTGTCGGCGTTGTTCGTAGCAAAATGCGTGTCTTCCACGAGGAGCGACGCGCCGTTGGCGAAGATGGCGCCGCCCTCTTCGGAGGCGTCGTTGTTGAGAAAGACGACGCCAGAGAGCAGGGCGTCGTTTGCGCTTCCGCTGATGGCGAGCGCGCCGCCATCGGTGGCGCTGTTATTCTCAAAACGCACGTTGCTCAGCCTCACCGGGGCGTTGGCGTTGATCGCGCCACCCGGGCCCGAAGACGTCGCATCGCGCAGCGTGAGGCTCTCAAAGCGCACCTCCCCGGTGCCGATGAGCGAGAAGAGGCCCATGGATTGCGCCGCGGAGATGGTGGTCTGGGTCGGGCCCTGGCCGATGATGCTGAGCGCTTTGTTGATGGCGATGGTGCCCTGGCTGATGCTCAGCGTGGGGAGGCCGGGGGCGAAGGTGATCTCGGTGCCCGGGTTGACCGAGGCGACGATGCTGCGAAGCGAGCCGGGCTGACCATCGGTGGCGGTGCGCACCTCGGCGGGGTTGAGCGCGGTGATGGTGGCGCTGGCCTGCTGCTCGGAGCGAACCTCCACCGGCGAGTTGAGTCCCTCAAAATCCAGGGGATTGCCCCAGGCGTCTGTCGGCGCGGAGCCGCCCAGGCGCACGCGGTGCTCGCCGGGGCCCAGGGTCAGCGTGGCCCCGCCCGGGCCGTTGGTGGAGAACTGCCCCACGCGTTGCCCGGTCGCGTCAACAACCTCAAAACTCGCCGAGCTCCCCGCGGGAAGAATCACGCTGATCTGCAGGGAGCCGTTGATCGCCTCGTAGTTGGCCTGCGCCACGGCGCCGGCCTGAGCGCTGACGCTGACCTCGATGGGGGCGGCGCGGTAGAGCGCCGGCGGCGCGCTGACATCGGCAAAACTCAGGGTGTAGTCGCCGGGCTCCAGATCCGGCAGAGAGGTGGGCGCGCCGAGCGTTGTCTGAAACCCTCCGGGGCCGGAAATGGTGGCTTCAAAGCTCTGGCCTGCGGGAAGGCCGCGGGCGCTGATCACGAGCTCCCCCAGCGGGAGCGCCTCGCAGCTCAACGTAACGTCGCGCTGGCTGGTCGAGGCCTGAGGGTCGTTGCTGGTGAGGGTGATGGTGTAAGTGAAAGTGCCCGGCTCCGTGCAGGTGACTTCCACCGCGATCGTGGCGTCCTGGCCGGCCTGCAGCTCCGCGCTCTCCGGCACGAGGCTCAACGCCGGGTCGGACGAGGTCAGCGAGAGCGTCAGCGGCTCATCGCCGAGGTTGGCGACCGAAAGTTCACCGGTGGCGCTCTCGCCGACGCTGGCGCTTAAGCCGATATCATCTCCGAGCTCCAGGATGGGGCCGATCGGCTCTTCGACGTCAGGCTCGTCGACGTCGGGCTCGTCGGTGTCCGGCAACGTGGTGTCGTCGGCGTCGGCGTCGGGCTCGTCGACGTCGGATGTGTCGCTGAAATCAGTGTCATCACCGGCATCGACCTCGCCGGAGGCATCCGGCTCGGGCCTCTCGTCGAGTGGCGTGGCGTCGCCAGCGCAGGCGGCCAGAAGGCCCACCAGGGTGAGAATCGTCAGGGAATACGAAAGGGATCTGAGGTTCATCGGACCTGCTCTTGCTCGCGACACGATAGGGTGGCGACTAACCACCTGCTCTAAGGGACGTTGTATGTCTAACAGGGGAGTGGGGAGGCGTAAATAAATGAGGTCGGGGGGGCGGTGGTTCGCGATGTGGGGAGGTTTGTGCGTGGGGTGGGTGGTTCGCTTTGTGGTTGGGTGGTTGGGTGGTTGGGTGGTTGAGGGGCGCAGGTGGTTCGCGATGATGGTCGGTTCGTGCGGGCGTTGGCGGGTTCGCTTTGGGGGTGATGGGTGCCGGGGGTTCGCGATGATGGTCGATTCGTGCGTGCGTTGGCGGGTTCGCTTTGTGGTTGGGTGGTTGGGTGGTTGGGTGGTTGAGGGGCGCCGGTGGTTCGCGATGATGGTCGATTCGTGCGTGCGTTGGCGGGTTCGCTTTGGGGGTGATGGGCGCCGGAGGTTCGCGGTGTAGGGGAGGTTTGTGTTGCTTGATGGCCGGGCAACAGGGCTTGAGGAAGGGATCCGAAGGTCGACTTGCAGCGCAGGGAGCGCGCTGAAGGCTCTGGAGGGTTTGTCGGGAGGTGTGGTGCGTGGTGCGGACGCTTCGGAGAGGGGGGGTTGTAGGCGGGGAGGTCTGCGGAGGCTTCAGACGAGGATTTTTCCGGAAAGGAGCTCTCCGGACGCTCCCGAAGGTAGGTCAGCAGGGCGCGGCCTGGCAGGGAGTCTTCTGAGGAGGGAGGGTGATGTGCGAGAGGGAATCGGAAGGCTCCGGAATGCGATTTTCATTTTGCGGACACCGATCCGAAGCGCATGAACACTGGGCGTGCGGGATGTGGGCCATTTTGGCGAATGTCGGTTCTTCGGGCAGCCTTCGGAACGTGAAACCCAAAACGTGTCCCCCCCAACGCCCACACGAATCACCCCTCATCGCGAACCCGGGCGTCCCACAACCACCCAACCACCCAACCACCCAACCCCAAAGCGTGTCCCCCCCAACGCCCACACGAATCACCCACCATCGCGAACCCCAAAGCGTGTCCCCCCCATCGCGAACCCGGGCCCCCCCCATCGCGAGCTCCGGGCGTCAGCGCCCCACGCGATGGTTGGAGGCGCGCACCACGGTGAGGTGGCCGCGGATCTCGGGGGCGACCCTCGGGAGATCGACGTCGCGCTGATAGAGGGGCGCGAGATCGAAGGTTTGCACCTCGTTGGGGCTGAGGGCGAAGAGGTCGAAGTCGCTCACCACGAGGTCTTTGACGCCGTAGATCTGCCAGGTGGCGGCAAAACTCGGGGCGACCGGGTCGCTCAGGTCGAAGATCTGCACGCCGTGGTGCTCGTCGGCGACGAAGAGGCGCTCACCGAGGACAGCCAGGCCGCGGGGGCGGCTGATGGGCAGGGTGGTGCGCAGGGTGGGGCTGTGGGGCTGGCTTAAGTCGATGACTTCCAGACGTGAGGTGCAGCGGCTGCGGGGCTGGTCCACGATGATGGTGCGGTAGGCGACGGTGCCCTGGACGACGACCGGGTCGTAGTTGACCGGGCAGAACTGTCGGAACTCTCCGAGCAGGCGGGGAGCGTGCGGGGTGCCCAGCGAGGCGGTCATCACGGCATCGCGACCGGCGATGAGCAGGAGGTTATCGTGGCGTTGCAGGGCCTCGGGGCCGTTGTCCAGACGGATGATATGGCGCAGGCGCGGCTGGCGGGGGTTGGAGACATCGAAGCTGCTCAACCAGCCCTGCGCGATGTTTCCGGCAGCGCTGAGGACGTAGAGGGTGTTGCCGTAGAGCATCATCTGGCTGAGTGAGCCGGCGCCGCCGGTGCCGCCGTCGGGCATGGGGGCGTCGGTGAGCGCGTCCAATTCGCGGCGAGGGGCGGGAGCGGCCATGTCGGCGGCCATGGAGCGCTCGGAGATGGCGCGGGAGCGGCGCGGTGCCATGCCGGCTTCTCCCATACCGCCGCGCATCGGGGCGCTGTCTTCCAGGGCGAAGGCTTCCTCGTCGAAGCGCGGCTCAGGCATCGGGCGTCCAATGGCCCGTGAGGGGGCGGTCTCCACGCTCTGGCGCTCGCAGACGCCGGTGTCGGGGGCGAGTTTGGTCTTCTGCACGTAGCAGGAGCCGTCGGGGCGACAGGCCACATCGGGGTGGGAGGAGACGGTGGGCGGCGCGCCGCATTGGGCGAACTGAAGTTTGCCCTGGCGCATCCGCCGGTACTGATCGAAGGAGGGCGGGGTGGCCGGCAGGTTATGCAGGTAGACCGGGGCATGGCTGACGTGGGGCAGCGCACCGACCAGGCGGCGTACCTCGCGGGGATCGTCGCGGTCGGAGATATCGAGAATGACCAGGTCGCGGGCGCCGCCGGCCTCGGAGGCGTCTTCAATGACGGCATGGTTGGCGTCGATGACGAAGAAGTCTTTGGAGCCGGTGTGGTTGGAGCTGCCCTCGACCTCAAAGGCGTAGCGGCGCGCGATGCTCAGGGAGACCAGGCCTTCCTCGGCGCTGGTCAGGAACATGCGCTTGTTGTCGCGATCGACAAAGATGCGCTGAAGCTCACCGCGCACCCGCGCCGGCTCCGCCGAGAGGTTGGGGGCGAGCTCTTCGACCTGGGCTGCGGTCAACTCGATGGTGCGATCGTTGAAGTCGACGGGGTTTCGGCGCACGAAGCGGGCGGCCTCGGGGGTATCGCGAAGGTCGTGCCCCCGGGAGATAAGCCAGGCCTGATACTGGGCCTCAAGCTGGGGGACGTGTTGGGGGTGGGCGCCGAGCCATTCGGCGGCCAGGGGCTGGACACAGCTGTAGTACTCTTCAAACGCGACCTGCACCGAGCGGGCGGCGTCGGTGGGGACTTCGCAGACGAAGCGGGCCTGCATGGGGGGCTTCGGTTCGGCGGGCCGGGGGCTGGGGGGAGGCATGGGGCGGACGGGAGGGCTCGTCGCGGAGACGGGGGTGCTGATGAGCAGACCCAGCGCGCCGAGGGTGGCAGCGGCCAGGGTGAGGACTGTGAGGGGGCGGCGCGCGGGGCGTGGCGCGGAGGTCGGGGAGGTGTGGGCAGACATGGGAAGCTCCGTGGGTGAGTACGCCGAACGCGGCGAGGGATGAGTCACACTCCTTTCAACGGAGCGTTGGGAGATTGGATCTAAAGTTTTTGACATCCGGCAAAAAAAATCCCGCGCCGTCGCTCTCGGTGGAGAGATGCGGCGCGGGAGAAGGCCCGCTGTCTTACAAAGTGTGCCGTCGCGAGTTCGCCCGGATGTGGGCCGGACGCGCGCGGGCAGAACCCGAAATTAGCGCTGGGGGGTGCTGGCGGAACCGTACCAGCGCTTCGAGTCGCCAAAGTCGTGAATAAGCTCGGCGCTGCCGTCGGCCGCGTTGATCTCCAGCAGCTCTCCGGAGCTGGTGATGCCGAAGAGTTTGCTCCAGCCGGCGGTCAGTCCGTAGATGCGGTCGAAGCCAGTCGGCCCGCGGTTGATGGCGTCGCCGGTGGAGCGGTCGATCTCAACGAGGTGGTCCTGTTCCCGGTCGTGCTTGGAGGTCATGTAGAAGGTGTTCTGCTTGTTGACCACGCAGTCGCCGCTGGAGATGTAGGTGTCGTCGCCGGTGACGATGATCTCTTCCGGGCTGAGGACGAGGTCGTCGAAGGCCATCTCATCGAAGCCGTACTCGTTGAGGAGGGCCTCGACCTCGGCCAGATCAAATTTGAGGAAGCTGTTCTCGGCGGTGACATACGCGGTGCCAAAGCCGTCAATCGCCAACCCATTGGGCTCGCCGATATCAGCGCCGCCCATCCAGGCGACGCGAATCCAGACGTTCTCGGCGTCGTAGAAGGCGTAGAGGTCGTTGCGGGTCACACCGAAGAGAACCCCGTTGGGGTGGGTGTCGATGTCGAGCAGGCGCACCAGATTTCCGTCCCAGTCGACGAGATCGGACTCGCGGTCGGCGGTTCCCTCAAAGGGATTGATGGAGTAGAGGCCGTCGGAGGTGTGGGCGAAGAAGGAGCAGCTGACGCCTTCGTCGATAAGGCCATTGCAGGTGTTGTCTTTGCCGTCACAGATCTCGATGGCGCCGGGGTAGGTGAAGGGGTCGTTATCGTTGCAGTCGGCGCCGCCGCAGGCGTAGCTGAGGACGCCGTCGTTGTCGGCGTCGCATTCGGGGCCGGGCGTATCGGGCTCGTCGTCGGCGTCGGGCTCGAGGTCGACGTCCGGCGCGATGTCGGTGTCGTTGTCGTCGCCGGCGTCGCTTTCATCACCGCCGTTTCGGGGAACACAGGCGTTGGCCTGCTGGTCAAGGAGCTCGTCTGCGGAGCAGGTCGGGGTGGTGCTGGCGGTGCTGTCGGAGCCGCAACCGACAAGAAGCGCCGAGGTCAGGAGGAGGAGGGCGAGGAGGGGGGCCAGGGAGGAGCGCATCATCGGGGGCCTCTGAGGGATGTTCGTCGCAACCGAAGGTTTTGGCCGGGGGCCAACGGCGCGGAAGCTAGCAGGTGATGTAGGGAAAAGAAAGTGTTGGCGGGATTTTGGCGCGATGTCACAGAGGCGTGACCGTGGCGAGGCCTGCCCCCGGTCGTCGGCCGCCCGGGCCGAGTGAGAACGTCGTGGCTGACGCATGGGTGCTTATGTTCGCTCTCAGCTTCGAAGCGATTGAACGTCGTATGCCGTGAGCTATCGCCGGTGTCGTGTCCGCCGCATCGAGAGCAACGCGTGCCGGAGTGCCACGTTTCGACGATGCCAGAGCATCGCCTGAGGGGTTGCACCATGTCCGGTTTTACCACACGCGATCTCGCATCCGGCGGCATCAGCGTCGTCTCACGGCGTCGTTTCCCTTAGCACGCGAGGACGCGATGGCCGATCTACGTCAGATGATCAAGTCTCACCCCCTGACTCCCCCCCTGGAGGCCGATCTTTTGGCCACGACGCTCAACGAGGTTCGGATGTGCGCGCAGTTCTGCGTGCTCTGCGCCGACGCCTGCCTGGCCGAGGCGAAGGTCGAGGAGTTGCGCGAGTGCATCCGCCGTTGTCTGGCGTGCGCGGAGAGCTGTGAGGCGACCGCCCACCAGCTGGTGCGCTACGATGAGCGCGATCGCACGATTCTCTACTCCCAGCTTCAGGCCAGCGCGGTGGCTACCCGGGTCTGCGCCGAGGAATGCGAGCGCCACGCCGAGGCGATGGAGCATTGCCGCATCTGTGCCCGGGTCTGTCGCAACACCCTGGAGGCGTTTCATGACGCGATTGACGCGTTGGCCTGAGGGGTAAAATTCACGTCCAACGCCCGAAGCCTCTGACGCTCCCATCGGAGTGAACTCGGAGGCTTCGCGGCTCTTGCCGGTCCATGACGACGACAGCTACGGGGGATGATGCGTCGATTTCAAGGCGCTCGAAATGCGGCGACGCCCGCGTATCGTTCCTGCAAGCAGATACGCGCCGCGTGCGCGTTTAACCTGAAGGGAGCTAGTGATGATGCCATCCTCACCCACCGCCCTGGTGCCTGACGCCTTGTCTCCACGCGTATCACGTCGGCGTGGCGCGAAGCCGGCTGTTGCGCTGGCCCTCGTGGCCTCGCTCTTGAGTGCCTGCGCCTCAGCACCGGCACCTCCGACCACCCCGACCACCGAAGCCACACCGGCGTCTTCGGCTTCCTCCCCGCGCCCCCACGCCGCCCCGACCGCGTTGGACCCCAACCCTCCACAGTCGGCGCGCTCCTACGAGGTCGTCATCCCCATCGAGGCTCGCCGACTCTTTGAGGCCCCCTGGGTCAACGAGGAAGCGACGTTGCGTCAGGCCAAGGAGCAGCACGGCGACTTCGCTCGCCTGGCCTTCGACGTGATCTACGGTCCGATGGGCCCCTATGACGAGGCGCTGCTCTACATCTTTGAGCCGGAACGCTTTGAGGGATTTCGTACCTTCATCCTGGGCCATGGCCCCCGCGGCTGGGAGGGGCATTATATCGCGCGCCTGGGCCCCTGGGAGTCGTCGCAGATGCTCGCGGTGATCTTTGAAGAGGTCGGCGAGCAGCGCCTGCCGGCGCCGATCTTCACGGCGACCTACCTGCACGACCGTCCCACGGAGCGGTCGGCGCCGGAGTTTCCCTATACCAGTGTGGTGGTCTGGGATGGGGAGTCCTTTGCGATCGACGAGGCTTTGGAGGAGCGCTTGAAGGGAAGGTACGAGGTGGGGACGATACGGGAGGGGTTGGAGGAGGTGCGGGGAGAGTGAGTGGTGTGGGGTTAGGTGGTTATGAGGTTAGGTGGTTGCGGGGCGACGGGGTTTGCGGAGTGGGGAGGTTCGTGAGGGCGTAGGGCGACCACCTGGGCTCGTCGAGCGTGGTGGTCAGCGAGACGGGCGGGCTAATCAGCCGGGAGGAGTATCGGCCTTATGGGGAGTCGTCGTTCGGGTCGTATGCGAAGAAGCGTTTTCGTTTTACGGGCAAAGAGCGCGACGAAGAATCCGGCCTCTACTACCACGGCGCGCGCTACTACTCGCCGTGGCTCTGCCGCTGGACAGCGCCGGATCCGGCGGGGATGGTGGATGGGGTGAATGTGTATGCGTATGTGCGGGGGAATCCGGTGCGGTTGGTGGATCCGGGGGGGATGGAGGGGGAGGAGAGCCAATCTACTTGTATTCCAGTGGAGGGGGCGGATGTTGATCTCGCCATACGCGCAAGAGACGGCAAAGGATATCCAAACGCCGGTTATAGGGGTTTGGATGTCCCGAATGTTGCGGCGGATCAGGTACAGCGCGACATCGAACAGGATGAGTTTCGCGCGCGGAGTGGAGAAGTATCGAGCCGAGAACCCGATATCGTGGATCTGGGCAATTCTCTCTTTGAAGTTGGTGTAGGGCTTGGCTTAGGCGGTTTACGTAGTTTAGAGGAAGCATGGCACGGAACCCTTGGCAATCCTGGCCATCATGAAACGCCAGAGAGTAGAGTTCGTGAGCCGGAAACTCCAGAGGAAGAGCTTGGTGATGCTTTATCAATATTTTTTCCTATTGGTATTCGTGGTGGTGGTTCACGTGGCGCAGGAGGAGTACCCACAAATTCGATTAGATCGAATGTACGGCGGGAAAAGTCGGTAGAGAGTTCGAGAGAATATGCACGTCAATTTGCCAGTTCACCGGAGAGAGAGCAGGTTTTAGAGCGAGTGATTCAAGATGATGGTTTGCTCAATATGAGTCAGACGATACAGAGCCAGTTTGAACCTGGAGGAAGCCGTTCCTTTATCACAAATGAAGCTATGTTGACTGCGATTGGGACTGGTCGACGAGAAATAGACCCTAAAAAGTCGGCGGATCATTTTATGTATTATATCCCGGCATCTCATAGAAATCACTCTGGGACTTTAGAAGTGTTGGTTCATGAGCCCTCCGGTCAAATTCGACATGTTCTGTTCCGAAGGCAACGATAGAGGGAGTTTTTATGGGAAATGAAAAGAACTTGATCAACTTGATGGAAGCTGTATTGTCTGAGAATATTTCAGTTGAGCGCTTCCGAGGACAATACGAAAATTTTTGGAATTTTGAATTGGAAACTGATAATTTGTCCACGATTGAGTGTAAAGTTTTTGAGGAGGTTTTTGACGTTGTTGTTTGGTATAGTCCGTTTCCTGAAGAACGGGCCCAGATTCCAAACTATGTCGACGAAGCGACTGTACTTAGGGCAGTGGAAGATGCGCTTTCTAAGTTGTGTGAAGATGAACGATGAAAATAAGATGAGAAGAGCTTTCGGCTTCGGCGGTTGAGGGCTGAAATGTTTCAGCGCAGCGTCAGCGGGGACACGCGGACCTACAGCTCCCAGGGGGGGGGGGAGTTGCAGGACCTGCGTTATACCTACGACGGTGCGGGCAACATCCAATCCATCGATAGTCAGGGGACGGGGTTGGGCATTGAGCCCGGGGATTTTGCATATCTTGCGGAGGTGACGTGGGGGAGCTTTTCGGCGGATTCGCTGCTGCGGCGTTTTGAGTATGACGCGCTCTACCGGTTGACGCGTGCGACGGGGCGAGAGCGCAAGGGGGTGGAGCCGATATTCTGGGGGAATCAGGTTCCGGGTGGGTCGAGTGTGGAGGAGGCGCGGCCTTATATCGAGCATAACGCCGTGAGCTATCGTTGATGTCGCGTCTGCTGCATCGAGAGCACCGCGTGCTGCGTTGCAAAGCCTCGACGATGCTAAAGCATCGCCTGCGTTTTGCGCCTTGCCCGCGTCACTCTCGATTTCGCATCCAGCGACATCAACATCTGCTCACGGCGTCGTACGACAAAACCGGCGGGATGGTGGAGATGACGCACGAGTACGCACTCGATGCGGCGAGCGGGGTGGCGCAGTGGAAGCGGGCGTTTCGGGTGCAGGCGGCGGGGAGTCCGGCGTCGAGCTACGGGGCGTATGGGGATGAAACGCGCAGAAGCCGGCGGTGCGCTATGAGTTGGGCGACCACCTGGGCAGTCCTTAACGTCGAGTGGAAGCGAATGATAGCCCGAGCGCGAACTTCGAGTGGTTGGAATCGTGATTGTCATCTTGCTACGAACACGGTCACTCTGAGACGTCGATTTTCCCCACTATTTTACCCCCCGCATCAGGGTTAAAAGTGAGACTGTTTTTTCTGATTGGAATCCTGCTTCTCGCTGCGATGTCCTTTGTGGGGTGTTCCGACCCTATTCAAGCTATGGGCTGTATGACCGATGAACCCTGTAGAAACGATCGCGTTTGCTGTGAGGGTGTGTGCGCTGAACGCGAAGCGTGTTTCGGGGAGTGCGTCAGCCCACTGGAGAACGCCAATGAAACGCTTTCTATCGGTCTAGAAGCCGATGAATTCTATGGTCGATTCGTGCGTGGGGAGGCTGAAGAGGCCGCCGTGGGTTACGGTGTTATTCCGGAGCAATCTTCTTCGGGTTTCAACGTGCATCTCTTCCTTTTCGAATGCGGTGGAGCCACTGTCTTGTATGAGGAGGGATTTCTGGGCCACGGATTCAACCCCTATGGCGATTTTGGAGGTGGCGAGTCCCATAAAACCCGGATTGAGACGGGTTGGAGCATCGAGGGTGAGCGCGTGGTGGTTGGAGAGGTTCTCGATTGCGTCGGGCAGATGTCCGGCGAGGCAAGTTATTCTATGAGCTGCATCCTGGTGAACGCAGTGGGATCGCCTAAAGCTGTGGGTGGCAGTGCGTCTCTCCGCCCCGAAGCGAGTGTGCCTTCGCCGGATGATGAGGAGTTCGCTGATTTTCAGTGAGGTGGGCTGTGACGACAGTGTCCGACCGAGAGATGGGCATCGAGCAGAGCAACAACCTCGATGAGTCTGGCTCACTTGGTCGAACTCCGTTTTGCCGATTTGGAAGGACCGTTTCAAAGTCTGGTTGGGCGTTTTGATTTTTAGGGGGGGAGGCGATTGGAAATTTCAAACTCCGAGATGGTGTCGGTCGAGCGGAGCCCTGTGGGGATTGGTGAGTGAATTTTGGGGCCACGTCAGCGGGAAGGTCGATCGGTTTCAGGGTAGATAAGATTGTTTTGCGGGAATGGGTTATGCATATTGATGCGTCGTATATAAAAGAGATTAGAAGTCGTGAAGGTGTATTTTTGGTCGAGCAGGTTGTCATGGCTCGGTTTTCGGATTGGTTTGATTTGATGCCGTGGTGTGCAACATCGATCGATTGGAACCAGGTTCCAGGATTCGTGAAAGCGAGGATTCCTGGCGGCGGTGAGGTTTGGGAAGGGAAAGTATGCGAATGGGCCAGTGGATTGCCTATTGGGAAATGCAGTCATATTGTGCCGTACTATCGTTGGAAAGAGCCGAGTATTGCGTTGCCGTTTCATTTTGGGATTGCAAACTTGGATCTTCTTTATGCCACGTATCCAAACAAGGCATATGTGTTTGGGGTCGATGTCGGTACAAGTTTAGATTTTCAATTTGGGACTGTTTTTGAGTGGGATCAAATGGATACGTTTCGCGGTAGCGCTGAGTTGATTGATTTTGGGTGATCCTTGGGTGTTCGGCCAAGTAGGGTTTGGTTTGCTGACGAAGGGGGCTGGTCGAGTGTTAATATTATATGATTTGAAAATGGATCAGTAGTGATAAGCAGTGATAGTTTGGTTCGAGGGGTCGAACTTTTTCGTCGGTGGAGCCTTCGTTTTATCATGGTCGTATTCATTGCGTTCGTAGGGGGCATTTTGGGTTCTGTGCTCTACGCGCGAACATATGCGACAGTGGATCATGCTGAGTGGGCGGCCAAATTCTGCCTTACTGATGAGCGTCCGGATGGGGATTTGAGGTTTCCGCCAGGGTCGAAGAAGGGTTCAGAACGGGTGGTGTGTAGAAACGAAGATGGTGAGACATATGGTTATAAGGTGGATCGCCAATTTGAGTCTGGAAACTCTCAGGTAGAGTGCTTTGATACGATTCCAGCAAAGTTCTTTCCTCCAGGGTGGAGTTGTCAGGTTGAAAATGGGAGTAGCCTGCAAGCGGTCGATGTATATTTCTATTGGGAATCGACAGAGGTTTGGTGTCGTTGAGTTTTGACAATGAGTCGCGCCGAAAGTGAGGAGAATATGTTGTGTCGCGCGTTTGCAAAAGACGGTCAGAAGATGGCTTGAGCTTATTGTGCTGTGTCCTGATTGTGGAGATCTGAATATGACGAATTCGTTGGTAGATTCTCTTTTTCGATGCCGGGTTTGCGGTTTTAAGAATGATGTCATGGTTTGGGGGCCAAACGGCGACGATCCTTTGTACTCGTTTGAGATTTGTCCATGTTGCGGCACTGAGTTTGGTTACGAAGACTGTACGCTAAAGGCAACTCGCATTAATCGGGCGAGGTGGTTGGAAAAGGGCGCACCATGGTTTGAGGTGGAAAAGAGGCCTGACGATTGGGATGTAAACGAGCAGTTGAGTAAGATTCCCGCCGAGTTATTGTAAACGAGAGAGCTGCGACGGAACCGTCCGAGAGATGGATATGGGCCGGTAACTATGCGATTTCACGCGAAATTTCGGGTTTGGGATACGCTCAACCCATCGAGTTCCAGCCCCCTTAACCGCCGGAATCCCAGACGAGGTATAGAGTGACCGACATCTTCAACAAACTTCACGCTGCCGTGGAGATCATCTTCTGGGCGGATACCCGCACGGGCATGCTTGAGGCGCTGCAAGAGGCGGCCGAACCCATCCTGGCGTTGCGTGCGGAGGAGTTCGGGGATGAGGCGTCGCGAAGCGAGCTTCGCTACATCCAGGAGATTTTGGAGGAGTACAGTGGTGTTGAGGGATTTTACTCCTCGGATGTGCGGAATGAAGTGAGGGAGGCGTTGGCAATGGTGCTTGCGCTCTATCGGCGGGAGGTGGGGCGTTGAGGCGGGGGAGATGATGCACGGGGGGCAGGCGCGCGGAATGCGGTTCAAATGCGGCTCGCTCCGAGGGTAATGCAACGGTGCAGTGCGCGGAGATGTCGAACTACTCGAAGTTCAGCGCGTCATCTGCAATGGGGGCGAGTCGAAAGAGAATGCTGTCCAGAATATAATTCTGGTAGAGGCGCCAGGGCCGGTGCTCGCCCTGGTTGGGGAGTTCGTCGAGGGCGCGTTGGATGTAGCCGGAGTTGAAGTCGATGAGGGGGCGGTCGGCGGTGGTGTCTTCGGGGAGGCGCGGGGTGACGATGCGGTGGTGGTGCTGGTCCATGTGGTGGAGGAGGCGGCAGGTCCACTGGCTGATGAGCTCGCATTTGAGGGTCCAGGAGGCGTTGGTGTAGCCGACGGACATCACAGCGTTGGGGACGTTGCTGAGCATGGCGCCTTTGTACATCGTCTCCTGGCCGGGTTTGATGGTGGTGCCGTTGACTTCGAGGGTGGTGCCGCCGGCGACGACAACTTCCAGCCCGGTCGCGGTGACGACGAGGTCGGCGTCGAGATGTTTGCCGGAGCGCAGGGCGATGCCCGTCTCGGTAAAGGTGTCGATGTGGTCGGTGACGACCGAGGCGTTTCCGTGGCGGAGTGCGTCGAAGAGGTCGTTGTCGGGGACAAAGCAGATGCGTTGGTCCCAGGGGGCGTAGGTGGGGTTGAAGTGGGCATCAACGTCGACGATGTCGCCGATGGCCGCGCGCACCTGTCGGGTGATGTATCGGCGGGCGGCGGCGGGCATGCGGCGGGAGAATTGATAAAAGAGCATCAGGCGGAGGACGTTTTTCCAGCGGGTCAGCTCGGCGCCGAGGGTGTCGCCGAGACGTCGCGTCATCCATTGAGAGAGGCGGTCTTCTGCGGGGAGTGAGAGCACGTAGCTCGGGGAGCGCTGCAGCATGGTGACGTGTGCGGCGAGTTTGGCCATGGAGGGGACGAGTGTGACGGCGGTGGCACCGCTGCCGATGACGACGACGCGTTTGCCCTTGTAGTCGATGTCGTCGGTCCAGAGTTGGGGGTGAACCCGTTCGCCGCGGAATCGCTCAATGCCGGGGAAGTCGGGTGTGTAGCCGTGGTCGTAGCAATAATAGCCGGTGCAGAACCAGAGGACGTTGCAGGTGTAGAGCTGCGCTTCGCCGGATATCGGGTGTCGGGAGGTGACGGTCCAGAAGGCGTCTTCGGAGGACCAGCTTGCGTGTTCGACGTGGTGGTTGGTGCGGATGTTGTGGTCGAGGCCGGTCTCTCGGGCGGTGTCGTGGAGGTAGCGTAGAATCGAGGGACCATCGGCGATGGCCTGAGGGTTGGGCCAGGGGCGAAAGGAGAAACCCAGGGTGTGCATGTCGGAGTCGGAGCGGATGCCCGGGTAGTTGAAGAGGTCCCAGGTGCCGCCCAGGGAGTCGCGGCCTTCCAGAATGGCGAAGGACTTCCGGGGGCATTTTTGCTGGAGGTAGTACCCGGCGCAGATGCCGGAGAGGCCGGCGCCGATGATGAGGACGTCGAGGTGTGTGGGCATGGTGCTGGTCGGGGAGCCGGGCGTGGTTGCGGGGTGTGAGGACGAGTGTAGCGCAGGTGCGGGGGATGCGCGACGGGCCGACCGAGAGAAGGGCAAGGTTGAGTGTTTGTGCGGGTATGAAGCCGACCGAGAGAAGGGCAAGGTTGAGTGTTTATGCGGGTATGAGGCGGACCGAGAGAAGGACGAGGTTGAGTGTTTGTGCGGGTATGAGGCGGACCGAGAGAAGGGCAAGGTTGAGTGATTATGCGGTCATTGCCGAAAGTCTCTGGCGGACCGAGAGACGGACGAGGTTGAATGATTATGCGGGTGTGAGGCCGACCGAGAGACGGACGAGGTTCAATGATCGTGCGGTCATTGCCGACAGTTTCTCTACGGTCTCTGGCCGACCGAGAGACGGACGAGGTTGAATGATTATGCGGGTGTGAGGCCGACCAGGGAGTATCAAGGATGCTTGCTGGTCTCCTGGCATACGACGTCGACGAGCAGGTCTTTTTGCAGCTCGAGTTCGAGGACCTCGACGGTGCTCCGTTGCTGGCCGGCGTCATCGGGATAGCTGAAGGTCGTGCTGTACTCAAAGGTGCAGCCGGAGTCCCAGGAGCAGGTTTGTTCGAGCTTTTGAACGCCTTCGACCTCGGCTCGGACGGTGACGTCGCGGAAGAGGTGGGTTGTCGGTAGTCCCCAGTCAAGGTTCCAGCGGGAGACTCCGCCGAGGATAGTGCTTGTGGCGCTGACCCGTACGATAAGCTCGCTGCGGGGCTCATCGCCGCTCAGTCCTGAGATCATCTGGGTGCACTCCAGGCCCTGGCCGGCCTGGAGTACGTAGGGGAATGAGACGCCGCAGTCGACGTTGCCGGGGGTGTCCCCGGCGCGGGTTGTGACGGTCTCGATCAAGGCGTCGGAGGCGTGGGGGTTGGTAATAAAGACCGGCCCGTGGGCGATGTGGTCATGGTCGACGACGTCCTGGCCGGTGACCTCCACGTGATAGGTGACCTCGGCGCTATGGCCGGGCGCGAGCGGGACGCGCTCGTGACTTGCGGAACCATCGATCGCCCAGGTGTAGGAGCGTGTGTAGCCGGTGAGGGGGGCGCTCTGAATGCGGAGTTCGCCCTCCACGGTGGCGTCTGTGCAGGTGACGTCGACGCGTGCTTCGGCGCGCTGGCCGGTCGCAGGGAGGTAGGCGGAGTCGAGGTGCACGCCCTCATCGAGCGGGCAGGAGAAGGTGCGGCTGTACTCAAAGAGGCAGCGGTCTTGCCAGTGGCAGGCTTCGTCGAAGATCTCGACGCCGTCGACAAGGGCGCGCACCTGCACGCTTTCCAGCGGGGAGGGTGGGCGATCATCGTAGGAGATGTCGCTCTGGCCCACGACGCCGCCGACCGCGCTTGTGGGAGTAGCCTCCACGCGCGCTACGGCCACGGTGATGCTCGGGTCGATGTCTACCGCTGTGAAGGTGCAGATGAGGTTGGCTGCGGCGGTGATCGCGATCGGAAACGCCGCGTTGCAGTCGACGAGCGCCTCGCGCTCGCCAACCTTCACCGAAACATGCGCCACGTCGGCGTCAACGTCGGTGAGGTTGAGTATGCGAAGGGAGCCCTCCACAACGTAGTAGGACTCGCCAGTCTCCTCCGCGTAGACGTTGAGCGTGTAGTCCACCTCGCCGGATTCATAGGTGCCAAGCGCTATGGCCTCGGGGGCGGCGTTCTTTTCAATGTGCCAGAGATATGGCCCGTGAAAGCTGCCCTCGGCAAAGGTTTGAACGAGGAGCTGGCCCTCCTGGTGGGTCTCTGCACAGTCGACTTCCACCGGGGCGCTGGCCGTTTGCAGGGGGGCTGTGATGTGGGCTTCGCGCTCGTCGATGCCTTCGTCAAAGGGGCATTCAAAGGTGCGGGTGTAGTTAAAGACGCAGGGCTGCTGGTCGAAGGGGCAGGGCGCTCGGATGTCATCGCCATCTCGAACGATGACGCGCTCAAGGGCGTCGAGGGGAGGCAGGCTGAGAAGGATGGATTGTGTGGCGCGGGCGCCCCGGGTGGGGCTCTCGTCGCTGACGTCGACGTTGAGCAACGCCTCGATGGTGCTTTCGTTTACGGACTCATCAAATCCGCTGAGTCTGTAGGTGCACTCAAGGCCGGACTGGCTCTTTAGCACCGTGGGGAAGTTCACTCCGCAGTCGAGAGCGACGGTTCGGCCGTCGATCTCCACTGATGCACTCTGGATGTGGGCGTCGGCGTCGGTGGTGTTTGTGAGGTAGGCAATGCCCTCGACGAAGATCTCGCGAGGGCCGATGTCGGTGGCGCTTACCGTGACCTCGTAGGTGACGTTGCCGGATGCCTCGGGACCGAGTTCCAGGCGCTGTGGGGTGGCGCTCTTTTCGAGATGCCAGTCGTAGGGCCCGACTGACCCCGGGAGGAGCGAGAACTGCGTGGTCAGAGCACGTTCGACGCAAAATGAGACGTCTTCGACGTCGGCCCAGGATGCGCCTTGCCGGGGGGCGTGCACGCCTTCGTCAGTCTGCACGGACGGGCGGTAGGTGTAGAGGTTGCCGGCGCCGGAGCCCCGGATGAAGAGGCCGTCGATGGTGCGTGTGTTGAGCGACTCCCAGATGAGGGCCGGGCCTTCGGTGCTCTGGTAGAGTTGCAGCGAGATGTTCAGAAGCTCGGCGCAGACCTCACCGTTGGCCAGAAAGTCTGAGGCTTGCGTGAAGGTATGTGGGCCGGAACTCAGCCGACTCAGGTCCAGCCGGCAGGCTACCCACCTCTCGGAGCGCGAGACGCCCAGTGTAGCGCCGGCGTCGCGACAGCTGGTGGCGTCGGGGGAATCATCGATGCGAACGGGGGTCTGGTGAAGGGACTCGGAGCGCCGAGTATCATCGGAGTCGGGGGCGTCGAGAGCAGGTGAACAGCCCGCACATAGATGGAGCGCGGCGAGCAGCGCGAGCATCGATTGAGCGTACTTCGGCATCGTCATGAGACTCCCCCCCGGGATGAAATTTCGGCGTTCGCTGCTTCGCTGCTCGGCGAGTTCTTCGGAGTGCGGGGCCGGTGATGGAAGGCGGCTCCGCCTACGTAAACGTAGTATCCATGAGGGTGGGGCCAAGGGGGCTGCGTGAGTGGCGAGTCAGCGCGAGCCAGGTGGATGTGGAGCGGGCCGATACCTGTGGCCGGTGCCCGGGGAACTCGATCGGTTCGGGCCGGGGGAGCGGTCGGAAGGAATCGGAAGGGGAGTCAGGGAGCTGCCCGAGAGAAGGGGAAGAAGCAGCAACTCTGCGAAGATGGTCGGACCGAGAGAAGGGCGAAGGTCAGTATTTATGCGGATATGGTCGGACCGAGAGAAGGGCAAAGGTCAGTATTTATGGGGATGTGGTCGGACCGAGAGAAGGGCCCAGGCTAGCAACTGTGCGGCGGTCATGGACCGACCTGGAGAGGGACAAGAGGCCGTCATGATGTGGATGAGAAGGCGCTTACGTCACCTCGTCGGGAGATGTTTCGGGGCGTGCGGCGCGGCCAGGTTTGAAGATTTTGTAGAGGTAGACGAAGGCGGGGAGCAGCAGGAGGCTGCCCAGGGCAAGCGCGATGAGGACGGGGCGTAGGACGGCGGTTTCGGCGGCGGCGTCGGTGATGCGGATGTCGGGGTAAACCAGGTAGGGGAACTGGGCCAGGGCCCAGCCCAGGAGGATGAGAGCGACCTGGAGGGCGGCAGCCGCGCGGGCCAGGTGAAAGCGGCGTATCCAGAGGGCGGCGATGGTGAGCAGGGCGGCCAGGCCTGTGACGAGCTGAAAGGGGATGGACCAGCGTGCGGTGGTGAGACCGGCCCAGATGAGCGGAGCATCGCGCATGGCGAGCAGGATAGCGGCCAGGGCGCAGGCACCGGTGGCAAGGGCGCTCCAGAGGGCGCGGCGGCGGAAGTCGTCTTTGAGGGCGTCGGTGTCCGCTTCGACGGTCATGTAAACGGCGGCCAGGAAGGCGCAGAGTGCGAGGGTGAGCGCGCCGATGGCGAAGGGAAAGGGTTGCAGCCACTCGGAGATGAAGTCGGTGTCGATGATGCCCGAGTCGAGGCGTCGAATGTCGCCGGAGGCGATAGCACCGGCGCAGATGCCCAGGAGAAAGGGGGTGATGATGCTGGCGATGGCGAAGACGCGGGCGGAGCGTCGCTCCAGGCGGTCGGCACCGGCCGAGTAGGATTGAAAGGCGAAGGCGGAGCCGCGCAGGACGATGCCCAGGAGCATCAAGGTCAGGGGGATGTGCAGGGCGGTCATGATGGCGGAGAAGGCCGGAGGAAAGCAGACGAAAAGAAGCACCACGACGAGGATGAGCCAGACGTGGTTGGCCTCCCAGATGGGGGCGATGGCGTCGGTGAGTGCGCTGCGCTGGTCGTCTTTACGTTCGCCGGTGGCGAAGAGGTACCAGATGCCGCCGCCGAAGTCGGCCCCGCCGGTGAGGAGGTAGACGATGAGCGCGAGCACGATGATGGCAGCCACGATCATGGGGAGTTCAAGCATGGTGGCACCTTAGTCGGAGTCGGGGAGGGGCGTGTCGGCGGCAGGTGGCGCAGCGTCTCTGAGGGCCTGGAGGGTGTTGAGGTCGGGGCTCTGGAAGACGTGGCGCCAGAGCAGGTAGACGACGATGATGGAGAGGATGATGTAGAGGATGGAGAAGACGGTGAAGGGGACGACGAGGTTGGTCATGGGGGTGATGGCGTCGGCGGTGCGCAAGTAGCCCTGGATGACCCAGGGTTGGCGACCGACCTCGGTGACGACCCAGCCGGCCTCAATGGCGATGATGCCCATGGGGGCGGTGAGAACGAGGAGCCAGAGGTACCAGCGGGCGGTGAAGAGGCGGCGTTTTCGCCAGCTCAGGACGACGCCGAGCAGGCTGATGGCGAGCATCCACATGCCGAGCGCGACCATGATCTGGAAGGCGATGTGCACGATGGCCACAGGTGGCCATTCGTCGCGGGGGAAGTCGTTGAGGCCGCGGACCTCGGCGTCGAAGTCTCCGTAGGCCAGAAAGCTCAGCGCACCGGGGATCTCAATGGCCCAGGGGGTCTGGCCGGTATCTTCATCGGGGAGTCCGAAGATGCGCAGGGGGGCGCGGGTCTCCGTTTCAAATTGGCCCTCCATCGCGGCGAGTTTGACAGGTTGGTTCTCGGCGGTGGCTTTGGCGAGGAGGTCGCCCATCAGGGGTTGGACCAGGGCGGTGATGGCGGCGATGGGGAGCGCGATGGCGATGGCGTGGCGGTGGAATGAGTTTCGGTGCTCGCGCAGCAACATCGCGGCGTGAATGCCCGCGACGGCAAAGGCAACGGACTGAAATGCGGCAATGACCATGTGGGCGCACTGGGTGAACCACATCGGGTTGAACATCGCCTCCCAGGGGCGAATGTTCACAAACTGGCCGTTGATATAGTCGAAGCCGGTGGGAGCGTTCATCCAGGCGTTGGCCGTGACCACGAAGATGCCGGAGGCGGTGCCGCATAGGAGTACCATGAGGCCGGCGAGCCAGTGAGCGCGGGGGCTGATGCGCTCCCAGCCGTAGAGGTAGATGCCCAGGAAGATGGCCTCCAGAAAGAAGGCAAAGCCCTCCAGCGAGAAGGGCATGCCGACGAGCGGGCCGGCGTGTTCCATAAACGTGGGCCAGAGCAGGCCGAGTTCAAAGGAGAGGACGGTACCGCTTACGGCGCCTACGGCGAAGATGATGGCGGTGCCGCGGGCCCATCGCCGGGCGAGCTCGCGGAAGACAGGGTCGCCGGTGCGCAGCCAGCGCCCCTCGGCGATGATCATGAGCAGAGGCATGGCCATGCCGACTACGGCGAAGATGATATGAAAGGCCAGCGACATCGCCATCTGGCTGCGTGCAGCGAGGAGATCTTCCATACGTACGGGCCCCCGTGGAGGAATCAGCGGTTGTGGGGGGGAGGATAGACACGTTGGTGGTGAGGAGTAGTGGAGAAGGGGCGCATCGCCCCTGTTTTCGGCGCTTTTCAGCCGACCGAGGGACCGACATTAGACCGACCGAGAGAAGGGCGTGGGGCCGAAATTCTGGGCGTGAGGGAGCATGCGAGTGGGGCTCGTTTGACTGGAGTAGGAGCGTTGACCGCCGGATTGCGTTAAATGCGCGGCATGAGGGGCGAGGATCGGCCGACGGGTGAGGGGCGGGAGCGACACAAGGTCTTTTTCAGGGGCCGATCGAGCTCAAACCGCGCGATGGTGTCGGTTCGCTGTCCTCGCGGAGCGGTGGGGCGGACAGAGGTTGGCATCGCCGCGTCTTTGTTGAGAATTGAGCGGTTTTTCCCGCGGGCGTCATCCCCTTAAGTTGTGGGAGCAGCCTGGTTACATTGTGCAGGCCAGGCCGTTCTCGGTCGGGTCGTGGTCCTGGCAGGTGATGGGGGCGTTGTGCCGCAACCAGACGGTGCCACAGGGGAACACGACGCGTTTCTGGCCTTTGAGCCAGCGTTCTCGCTGGCGGGCGTACTCGCTGCGGAAGGCGCGCTCTCGGGCGATTGCAGCGACGAGCGTGTTGAGGTTTTTGGAGGCGAAGCGGGGGCTGAGTTTTCCGGTCGGTGAAGGTGTGGACGGGCGGCTAAAAGGGTCGATTTCGAGAAGGTCATTAAGGCATTTTACGCGTCGCTTTTCGTTCTCTCGGGCGGCGATGAGTGCGTCTTCGGCTTGTTTAAGAAGGCCTTCAAAGTGCGCTTTGACCTCCTCCAGGCTCATGTGGCCGTAGCCGGGCGGGGGCTGAGGTGTGAACTCGACGTATTCGGGTGAGCGGCGGCCGAAGAAGACGCCGGGTTTGGGGACTCGTATCGGTGTGCCCCAGTCCCGGGGCATGATCTTGAAGCCGGGCCATTGGTCGGCGCGTTCCACCAGATCGGCGACCACCGGGTTGAGCCAGGTGTAGAGAAGTTTGCGCTCCTCGGCATCGCGATCAAGGAGGATGGTGTCGCAGTACTGGCGCCCGTCCCAGAAGTGGTCGCTGCGCTCCAGATCTTTGTTTCGTGCCCGGGCAATGCCGCTCATCGCATCGCGCATGAAGTGGCTGCGGCGACCTTTGAGGTCGGTCAGGATGATGTGAACGTGGTTGGACATGACCATCGCCGCGTGAATTTCCACGTTGTTCTTCTGCGTGGAGCGGCCGAAGACGTACTCCGCGATGGCGTTCATCGTGCCGCCGGGGCGCATGAAGTAGTTTCGATCGAAACAGCGGCGAGTGATCGCAACGACCTGACCTTCAACTTGACGTCGTGGGCGTGTCATTTTGGAGTCTCCAGGAGAGAGTGATGTGAGCTGCCTGAAGATGTTATCGAGCGCTGTGGAGAGACTTTGCGTGGGAGGAGGAGAACGGGGATGTGGTACGGGAGCCAGGCGACGCGATGATGTTGCGATCAGGCGCATAGAATCTGGAGTTGGTCGGTCTCTCGGTCGGGATCAAAAAAGTGTCAGTAAGGATGGGGCGTGGTGATGCTGTGATGCGGGGCTATCTGGCAATGCCATGGTGAGTTGAGGGGGGAACGTGCGTTTGCAGGATGACGACCCGGTTAGGTGACGCGGGCTAAAGTGGGTTGGTCGGTCTCTCGGTCGGGACAGAATCGGTCGAGCACGTTGGGTGCAAAGGTGTGTTCAAGAGGGGCGTTTGGATGTGCGAGAATCGGAAGATCGGCGCCTGAATGCGTGAGTTGGTCGATCTCTCGGTCGGGGCAGAATTGGTCGGGGAGGTATGGCAGCCGGGAGAAACCTCGTAGTGAGGCAGGGGGGCAGAACGGTGAACGCAGGCCGTCAGGCGCACAGGTTCTGATGGTGGTCGGTCTCTCGGTCGGGGGGAGCTTGCGTTTGTCGTGCAAGGCATTATGGTGTGCGCATTAGTGAGCCAGGGGTGCCTTTTCCGTTGTGGAGGAGGCTGAGACATACCCTCATGACCTGATCCGGTTCGTACCGGCGTAGGGAGGCTGTACATGAAAACAATGCTGTCCATCGACACGATGGCGGGGCGCCGCGTGCCTGGCTCTTCACTCACCTTTTTGTTGGAGGAGCTGCGATGAGCACACCCGCCTTTGATGTCCCGCCCTTTGCGAAGCGTTGCCTGGAGGCCGCGCGCGGCCAGTGGGGAGCGTCGTTTGAGCATCCCTTTGTGTTGGCGTTGGCCGAAGGGACGCTGGACGCTGAAAAGTTCAAGTTTTATCAGATGCAGGATGCCCGTTATCTGGAGGCCTTTGCCGATGCCGCGAGCCTGATCTCAACGCGTTGTGTGGCACCTGTGGATAAGTTGTGGTTTGTGGATGCCGCGCGTATGGCGCTTGTCGTCGAGGGGGAGCTGCACGCGGGCTACGGGGAGAAGCTGGGGTATGGTCCCGATGACATTGCGGCGATTGAGCTTACGCCCAATAACCGCGCCTACCAGGACCATATGATCTCGATGGCGACCCGGGGCACGTTGGTGGAGGCGGTTGGGGCGCTGACGCCCTGCCCCTGGCTCTACATCGCGCTGGGACAGCATCTTCTGGAACGTCTGGGGACCATTGAGGACGATCATCCCTACGCCAGCTGGCTGCGGATGTACTCGGATCCCGGCTTTAATGAGTACATGAATGAGATTCTGGGGCGTTTGCAGCGCTTTGCCGATGCCGCCGATGAGCCGGCGCGGGAGCGGGCGGTCCAGGCCTTTGTGACCAGCGTGCGCTACGAGTGGATGTTCTGGCAGCAGGCCTGGGAGCATCAGGAGTGGCCGGTCTGAGCGTATCGGTGATGGACGATCGACGCGCGTTCGGGGGGACGCGTATGACTCGGCTGAGAAAGCTCCCTTCGGGGAGTTTTTTGTTTGAGGGAGGGGGATTCGGCGGGAATCCCGGGAGTTTTGACGGACCGAGAGAAGGGCAAGGACGTGAGCATACGCCGAGATTATCCGACCGAGAGAAGGGCAAGGACGTGAGCATACGCCGAGATTATCCGACCGAGAGAAGGGCACGAGATTGCCCGACCGAGAGAAGGGCAAGGACGTGAGCATACGCCCGAGATTGTCCGACCGAGAGATGGACGAGGACGTGAGCATACGCCGATATTGACCGACCGAGAGAAGGACAAGGTCGCGGAAATACGCCGAAAATGTCTGACCGAGAGATGGGCGTGAGCGCGATGATCCCGGGGGGATTGCTCGTCAGGGGAGGCTGACGTAGCGTCAGAGAGGTTGAGTCGTTTTGGTGGCGATTACGCATATTGAAAAAGGGGATGGCTATGTGTCGAGACGGTCGAACGTTCTATGCGGCGCTGGTGCTCTGCGCGTTTGCGGGGGTGGTGGGATGCAACTCCGGCAACCTCTCGGGACATGGTGTGGATGTGCGCGATGTCGGGGGACTCGAAGATAGCTCGGCGCTTGATGCGGGGGATGGTGGTGATGCGCGAGGTGTTGAAGACGCAGGGGATTCTGACGGGGGCTTTGATGGCGATGAGGCTGATGCTGATGGCGGGGAGATGCCTGACACGGCCGATGGGCCCGATGCTGCTGATGCGCCTGACGTGAGTGAGGAGCCGGTCTGGGCCTGTGAGGGCGAGCCGAATTGCGAGGCGGTGGATGTGAGCACCACGCTCGGGCAGATGCGAGGGCTTGATGGATGCGCGTTTGAGCTCGCGTTGGAGGAGCCCATGGAAGATGGCGAGGCACTCGCCGACCGCCTTCTGGCCCGGGTGACCGGTGAGGCCGGGGGGCAGACGCGGACCATGGTCGATGTGCTCGGGGCGCTCAATCGTCAGGGACGCGCCGGTTTGCGCAGCTCTTTTGCGACGCGCTTGAGTGGACTTGGCGCGGTGGGATTTCGCTGGAATGCCGGCGATGATGATGTGAGCTACTGGTATCCACAGGGGATCAGCGGATCGAGCGACGCCGAGGCTTCGGGGCTTGTGGAGGGGCGGCGCGTGATCATGACGAGCTGGTACCACAAGACCGAGGCGCGGCCGACCAAGGGCGCGCGCCTCAGCGTGGCCGATATCAGCGACTTGAGCGATGTGCGCTACCGCCATCTCTTGCTCGTCGATCCGGTGGAGGCAGGAGGAGAGGTCAATTATACAAGCGCGTCGTACGATAGCGGCAACGCCCTGCACGCCGGCGGCATCGTGTGGTGGGGGAGCTACCTGTATGTGGTTGATACGATGAAGGGGATCCGCGTCTACGATCTGGGGCGGATGTTTCGGCCCAGCCACACCGACGATACGTCGGCGATCGGCATCCGCGGCGGTCGCAGTGATGCTCACGGCTACCTCTTCGCTGTGCCGCGCATCGCGCGCTACCGGCTGACCTCCGAGTCGTGTCCGGTGCGCTTTTCCTTCGTAGGCCTCGATCGTCAGAGCGAGCCGCCGGCGCTCGTCACTGGCGAGTACTTTTCGGATCATGCGCAGGCCAAAATGGTGGTCTGGCCGCTTGATGCGGCCACCGGTCTGCTGGAGACCCGCCAGGGAAGCACGGTTGCGTCTCGGGGACTTGTGATCGGCCAGACCCGGGCCCAGGGAGGGACGCGGGTCGGGGGCGATTTCTATGTATCCTCATCGAGTCAGGACGGCAGCAACGGCAGGCTCTACAAGGGGCGGCCCGGCGGCCGGAACACCTCGGTGAACTGGGTCTACGGGGCTGAAGATCTTTATTACGAGCGCGCTCACGACCGTATCTGGACCACCGCCGAACACCCCGGCGCGCGCGATGTCGTCGGCATCGAACGTTTCTAGACGTGCCATGGAGCGCAGCGGGGGCAAGGGGGGGAGCCGGCGAGTCGGGGGGGCGTGCGGGTGAGCCCCGGGAATGCGCGGCTCCCTCCGGGGGCTTTGCCCTCCCGGTGGCATGCACCCGCCAGACCGGTACCGCTCGTCTATGCCAGACAAGGACACGACATCATGCGCGATGATACGATCGTCATCATTTCCTATGCCTCCCAGGTCGATGCCCATATCGCTCGCACGCGCCTGGCCGACGCCCAGATCCCCTGCGCGCTGGAGGATGAGGGGATTGTGGCGGCCTACGGCGGTATCAGCAGCGCGGTGGGGGGCGTCAAGGTGCGTGTGCGTCGCGAAGACGCGCAGCGGGCCTACGCGCTTTTGAGTGATACCTCCGACGGGTTTCTGGAGGACTCCATGTTTGTGGACGAAGACGAGGCCGCGCTCTTCGATGGCGAGTGCGATGCGGCGAGTGAGGAGGAGATTGAAGGGGGGGCCAGGGGCGGGGTCATCGCTAAGATCGCCCGGCTGCTGCGGGGAGGTTGATGGTTTTTTGTTTCTAAGTGTCTGTGATGTATCGTTTTTTTGGGTCGGGTTGTTTGGCGAGGATGGTGGGGGATGGCCTCAAGAAACGAAAAAAGGCCGCGCGGGTGCGCGGCCTTTTTTTACATCTGCAGGCTCAGACGTTGCGGGTTTGGCCGTACGTCAGGGCGTTGCGGTGAAGCTGGTGCTCAGGTTGTATGCGCCAAAATCGTCGGGGGAGTTGCCGTAGACCTCCAGGGTGTAGGTGCCCGGGGCGATGGTAACTTCGGTGAAGCTCTCACGGTCAGCTTGTTGCGTTGACGTCGTGCGCAAGCGGGTACCCGCGGCGTCAAGAAGCGCGACGTTGAGATCGCCCAGGGGGTAGTGCGAGACAAGCGTGACGGTGAGGTCACCGGTTTCGGGGACGACGACGTCGTAAAAATCGGAGTGTTCGTCCACGACGAACACAGCGCGCTCTCCGCAGAGGATGGCGTTGACGGCGTCATTGGCGGTAATGGAGACGGCGGTCTCGGCGCTGTGGTTGGGCGCGAAGATGTCGTCGGCCGGGCAGCTCAGCTCCAGGTTGGCCGGGCAGATCACCTCGGTGCGTAAGCCGTAGGTGTTGGTTGCCGCATAGAAACCATCGACCTGAATGAGGTAAGCGCCGGATTGGAGTGCGGTGTAGGTGAGCGTCTCGTTGTCGTCCGAGGTGTAACCTCGTGCTACGTCAGTCACCAACCTCTGGGGCAGGGTGTCAGGTGCGTAGAGGAAGATGTCGAGATCGCCATCGGCGACCGCGTAGGTGAGGTCGACGTTGAGGGTGCATCCTTCCTGCACGTAGAGCTCGTACCAGTCTTCGGATTCGGCTTCGCAGAGCGCAGCGTCGAGATACGCCAGGGGGCCTTCGAGCGCGTAGCTTGCGAGGTAGTCGTCATTGGGCTGGAAGATGTCGTCATCGGGGCAGCTCGGGGCGGCCGGGCAGCTGACGGCGTTGGCCGTGAGGGTGTAGGCGGTGCTGGAGCCGCTGTAAGGCTCAATGCTGAGGTAGTAGCGGCTGGTGGTGGCCGAGCCCTCGACGTTTTCGGCGACGTTGCTGCCGGAGGCGCTCTTGTCCAGGCGCCTGTTCCGGGTACTCAGTTCCAGGTCGATGTCCTGGAGCGAAGAGAAGCTCTCACCGGTGATGATGAGGTCGGCGCTGATCGAGCAACCCACGGCCGCATCGATGATGAAGGTGTCGATGTCGCCCGAGCAGATGGCCGCGTCGTAGCTCACGCCGGAGGCCAGTAGGGTTGCCTGAGCGAGGGTATCGTTGGGCTCGCCGTTGTCGACGTCGGCGCAGAGAGGTCCGCATGCGGTGGTGTCGAAGTCGCAGGTGTTCGCGCAGCTCAGTGTGCCCGAACCGAAGCCAAGGGAGGTGCAGGATTCACCACCGAGGTCTGAGCCGTCGCAGGACTCGGAGGTCTGGTTCACGGCGTTATCGCCGCAGATGGGGTTCATGACACATGCCGAGGTGTCCAGGCCGCAGGAGGTGTTGCATGCGAGCGTTCCGCCGTCGAAGCCCTGCGTGATGCATGTTTCGCCGTTGAGGTCGATGCCGTCGCACTCTTCCGAGACCTGGTTGACGTCAGCGTCGCCGCAGACGGGGTTCATGGCACATGCCGAGGTGTCCAGGCCGCAGGAGGTGTTGCATGCGAGCGTTCCACCGTCGAAGCCCTGCGTGATGCAGGTCTGGCCGTTGAGGTCAGCGCCGTCGCACTCTTCCGAGGCCTGGTTGACTTCAGCGTCGCCGCAGACGGGGTTCATGACACATGCAGAGGTGTCGAATCCGCAGGAATCGGAGCATGCGAGAGTTCCGCCGTCGAAGCCCTGCGTGATGCAGGTCTGGCCGTTGAGGTTAGCGCCGTCGCAGGTTTCGGAGGCCTGGTTGATGGTGTTGTCGCCGCAGACGGGGTTCATGACACATGCAGAGATGTCCAGTCCGCAGGAGGTGTTGCATGCGAGCGTTCCGCCGTCGAAGCCAAGGGACTCGCAGGTCTCTTCGCCGAGGTCAGCGCCGTCGCAGGCTTCTTCGTCGGTATTGAGCAGATCGTCGCCGCAGACCGGGTCGAAGAAGCAACCTGAGGTGTCAAAGCCACAGCTGTCGGTGCAGCCTAAATCGCCGCCGTCGAAGCCCCGGGTGAGGCAGGTTTCTTCGCCGAGGTCGATGCCGTCGCAGGCTTCGGTTTCTTGATTAAGTTCGTCGTCGCCGCATGTTTGGGGGACTTCGTTGAAACACTCGGAGGTGTCGAATCCGCAGGTGGCATCGCAGCCCAATTCGCCGCCGTCGAAGCCCTGCGTGATGCATGTTTCGCCGTCGAGGTTGGTGCCGTCGCAGCTCTCGTCACCTTCGATCAGGTTATCGCCGCAGGCAGGGCCGGGGTCGATGTCGGTGTCTTCGTCGGGATCGGTGTCTTCGTCGGGGTCGGTATCTTCGCCTGTGTCTTCATCGGGATCGACGTCGGTGTCGTTGCCGGTATCGGTCTCATCGATGATGTCGGTGTCGATGTCGAGGTTGGGGCGGATGTCGTCATCGGTACCGCAGGCGCTCAGCGCGAGCGCGAAGATGATGGCAAGCATCGAGAAGTCGAGCGGCTTGCGCGGCGAGGGGTTAGGAGGGAAGTTGGGACGCATACACTACTCCAGCGGCGGGCGTACGGAGGTTCCAGGTGGAACGCCAATTCGCTCATGGTTTCGGCCACTTAGGTGGCTTTTGAGCGTGATTGATGGCGAGAAAGGCGGGCACCTTTTCATAGTTTTTCGTTCATGTCCAATGTGTGGCCATGGTGGGCGATGAGCGGGGTATGGCTCATCATTGCGAGGAGAGAAGATGGAGATTGATCAGCGGGAAGATAATAAGAAGACCTTGAAGATCGTGTTGGTTGTGCTGGGTGTGACCGCGTTGCTGAGCGCGCTCTGTTGCGGGGGAGCGGCGTTTCTGGGGGTGGGGATGTTTGGCGAGTTGGCCGAGGTGGAGAAGACCTACTATCCGGCGTGCGACATGCTTGAGGATAGTGAGGCGTGTTCGGATTGCTGCCGGGAGCGCGGCCATAATGGCTACGTCTACGGCGACTGGCTCAATGAGGAGGGCAGGTTCTGCGGGTGTCTGGGCGATGAGAAACCCGACGGGGTGGCGCCGATGCGCGAGGAGGGCGCGGCGGCGGAGTGAGGTGAGTTGGCGGGATAAAAAAAGCCGGCGCCCCGGGGAGGGCGCCGGCTTTTGGCGGTGTGTGGACGATGTGCACCGCCCGGGGGAGGGCGGTGCGCGGGTGCGCTTTTACGGGAAGCTCGTCTCCAGGTGGTAGGCGTTGTTTCCGTAGCCGCGTACCTCCAGGTAGTAGGTGCCCGGGGTGAGGCTGGCGCTGATAGACTCTTCATCGACGCCGACGTTGAGCGAGCTGCCCATCTGGTTCAGTGCGCTATCGAAGAGGAGCAGATCGAGATCGCCGAGCTCATCGATGAAGGTGATGGAGGCGCTGAGGGGGCCGCTGGAGGAGATATCTACGCGGTAGACATCGGCGTTCTCACCATTGGCGCGGCAGATCACCGCGTCGAGTGCGTCGTTGGGGAAGATTGTGAATGCGGAGGTGGTGTCGGGGTTGGGCGCGAAGATGTCGTCGGCCGGGCAGCTGAGGCGATCGGTGGGATCGGCGCAGGTGATGGTGTTGCGCAGACGGTAGATGTTGGTCGCACCGTTGTAGCCGCGCACACCGATCGCGTAGACGCCGCCTTCAGAAACCACGCCGGTGGAGGCGGCTTCGTTGTCGGTGGAGCTCAAGCCGGAGTCGAGGGTGATACCCTCGGTGTCGTAGATATCAAGATCGAGGTCACCCTCGGCGTGGGTGAACTCCAGGGAGCTGTCGAGCTTGCAGCCTGCGGGGACGAAGATCTTGTAGAAGTCTTCATCGGTGGTGCAGATGGCGCCGTCGAGCACGGCGGAGGGGCCTTCAAGTGCGTAGGCGTCCTCCAGGGTGGCGTTGGGGCCGAAGATGTCGTCGGTGGGGCAGGAGGGGGCGGAGGCGCAGGTGACGTCGACGACGTCGGTGCGCAGGGTGTAGGCGCCTGTGGCGCTGCCATAGGGCTCCACGCTCAGGAAGTACGTGCTGGTGTTGCTGCCTCCCTGAACGGTGTCGGCCTGCCCGGCGCCGTTCTGGCCGATGTCGAGCAGGCGGGTGGCGGTACTTAAGAGAAGGTCGAAGTCCTGGCCGCTCTCAGGCTGCATCTGTGCGGTGACCTGGCAGCCCAGGGGCAGGTGGATGGCGTAGTGGTCGACATCATCGGTGCAGATGGTTGCGTCGAGGATGGTGCGGAAATCAATGGGGGTGGAGCTCATCAGGGTGTTGTTGCCTTCGTAACGGTCTTCGACAGGGCAGGCCGCCACGGGCTCGCAGGTGACGTTCTGGAAGTCGATTTCGTAGCTGTTCTCGCTGCCTTCGCGGGCGAAGACGGCCAGGTAGAAGCCGGTGGTGCGCGGGTCGCCGTTGAGCGAGGTGGCAGTGCTCAGCGTTTTGGTGGTGGCGTCAGACTCGTCGAAGTCCAGAAGTTCGCCATAAACGTTGTAGAGGTAAACGTCATGAACCTCGTCGCCTTCGCCGAAGGTGAAGACGGCGTCGCCCTCGCATTCCAGGGTGGCGGTGAAGGTGTAGATGTCGATGTCATCGCTGCCGCAGATGGCGTCCTGGACGGGCAGGTTGTTCATGTCGACGGAGGTGGCCGCCTGGAAGGTGTTGTTGGGCTCGGGGCCTTCGAAGTCGGCGCAGGCAAAGGGCGTGCTGGTGCAAGCGGAGGTATCGAACCCGCAGGTATCGGAGCATGCAAGCGTGCCGCCGTCGAAGCCCAGTGTGGTGCAGGTCTGGCCGCCGAGGTCAGCGCCGTCGCAGGACTCGGAGCCCTGGTTGATGGCGTTATCGCCGCAGGTGGGGTTTGTGGTGCATGCGGAGGTATCGAACCCGCAGGTATCGGAGCATGCGAGCGTGCCGCCGTCGAAGCCCTGCGTGATGCAGGTCTGGCCGCCGAGGTCAGAGCCGTCGCAGGACTCGGAGCCCTGGTTGATGGCGTTATCGCCGCAGACGGGGTCGATGGTGCAAGCGGAGGTGTCGAACCCGCAGGTATCCGAGCATGCGAGCGTGCCGCCGTCGAAGCCCAGGGATTCGCAGGTTTCTTCAGCAAAATCTTCGCCGTCACACTCTTCTTCGTCGGTATTGACGAGGTCGTCGCCGCAGAGAGGGTCTTCGGCGTCGGGGTCTTCGGCGTCGGGGTCTTCGGCGTCGGGGTCTTCGGCGTCGGGGTCTTCGGCGTCGGGGTCTTCGGCGTCGGGGTCTTCGGCGTCGGGGTCTTCGGCGTCGGGATCTTCGGCGTCAGGGGCTTCAGTGTCGGTACCCGTGTCGCCGGCGTCGGTTTCGATGTCGGTGTCGGTTTCGATGTCGGTGTCGGGGGTGCTGCTGGCGGGGACAGTGTCGGTGCCGCAGGCGGCCAGGGTGAAGATGAGGCCAAGTGCGAGCAGGGTGCGGCCGAGGCGTGACGTGGATCGTGAGGCGTTAGGGTTCATGGGTGACTCCGGCGGGGAGAGGTCCCGCGTACACATTCAAGTGAAGCCCGCGCGTCCGGTGTGGGTGCTGCGCGGCGAGGACGTTTGCGATTTGAATCGAAAAGGGGCGGTAAGTTGTCACAGCTGTTGCGAAAAGTCCAATGGCAGTGCGAGGGGGAGGGTTGCTGTGCGGGGGAGGCGGCTTAGTTTTAATGCGGTTATCTGTTTGAGTGTTCGAGCGAATGGGGGGGCACGTGTCAGAACCACCGGAGCGCGTTGTCGAGTCGGCGGGATACGAGATGTATCAATGGGCCAGGGAGCTCTTCCCACTCTGCCGGAGTTTGACCGGAGAGGGGACGCGTCAAACGCTGAGATATCTTCAAAAGATGCTGCCGGGGATGAGGCTGGTGGAGGTTCCCAGCGGGACGCGGGCGTTTGACTGGGAAGTGCCACCGGAGTGGAACATTCGCGGGGGGACTATTGCCGATGCTCAGGGGCGTGTGCTGGTGGATTTTGCCGACCATAACCTGCACGTGGTGGGGTATTCGGAGCCGGTGGATCGGTGGGTGAGCCGCGAGGAGTTGGAGAGGCATCTTTATTCGCTCGAATCCCAGCCCGATGCGATCCCTTATGTGACCTCGTTTTATGAGCGGCGCTGGGGGTTCTGCCTCACCCATCGTCAGCGCGAGGCGCTGGGGGAGGGGCCCTTTCATGTGGTGATCGACAGCACATTGCAGCCGGGGAGTCTGACCTACGGGGAGCTCTTGATTGAGGGGGAGTCGCGGCGAGAGGTGCTGCTCTCGACCTATGTGTGCCATCCCTCCATGGCGAATAATGAGATCTCGGGGCCCGTCGTGACGGCGGCGCTGGCCAGGTGGCTGCTCTCGGAGCGACGGCAGTTGAGCTATCGGATCGTGTTTTTGCCCGAGACGATAGGCTCAATTGTGTATTTGAGTCGGCATGCCGAAGAGATGCGAAGGCGAACGATCGCGGGCTTTGTGGTGACGTGTGTGGGCGATGAGCGCACCTATTCGTATCTTCCCAGCCGTCGGGGAGATACGCTGGCCGACCGGGTCGCGCGGCATGTGCTCAAGCATCATACCGGTCATTATGACGCCTACAGTTTTCTGGATCGGGGAAGCGATGAGCGTCAGTACGGCGCGGTGGGTATCGATCTTCCCGTGGCGTTGATGATGCGCTCGAAGTTCCATACCTACCCGGAGTACCACACGTCTCTCGACGACCTTTCGATGATCTCCGCGAAGGGGCTGGAGGGAGCCTACCAGGCGCACAGGCGCGCGCTGGAGGTGCTGGAGCATAACGCGCGCTGGCGAACTACGGTGATGTGCGAGCCGCAGCTTGGCAGGCGCGGGTTGCACCCGACGTTGAGCACGCGGGATGGGTGTCGGCGAGACCTCCGGGTCAAAGCGATGCGCAACCTTTTGGCCTATGCCGACGGAAGCCTCGATCTGGTGGGGCTGGCCGAGGCGGTGGAGTTGCCGGCGTGGGAGTGCATGCCGCTTTTGACGACCCTGGAGCGGGAGGGGTTGGTGGTCAGGGTATGTGAGGGGGATGGGGCGGGGGAGCAAGGACGAGAGGCGTTCGGGGAGTAGAGGGGGAGTTCGAGGGCGTGATGGAGTGCGTGCAGTTTGAGGTCGAGTTCGATCTGGTTCTGGTTCTCGATCTGGTTCTCGATCTGGTTCTCGATCTGGTTCTCGATCTGGTTCTCGATCTGGTTCTCGATCTGGTTCTCGATCTGGTTCTCGATCTGGTTCTCGATCTGGTTCTCGATCTGGTTCTCGATCTGGTTCTCGATCTGGTTCTCGAT
>NZ_SADD01000010.1 GCF_004005565.1 Lujinxingia sediminis
TCGATCTGGTTCTCGATCTGGTTCTCGATCTGGTTCTCGATCTGGTTCTCGATCTGGTTCTCGATCTGGTTCTCGATCTGGTTCTCGATCTGGTTCTCGATCTGGTTCTCGATCTGGTTCTCGATCTCGATCTCGATCTGGTTCTCGATCTCGATCTGGTTCTCGATCTGGTTCTCGTTCTCGATCTCGTTCTCGATCTCGTTCTCGATCTCGAACTCGATCTCGATCTGGTTCTCGTTCTCGATCTCGTTCTCGATCTCGTTCTCGATCTCGTTCTCGTTCTCGTTCTCGTTCTCGATCTCGTTCTCGATCTCGATCTCGTTCTCGTTCTCGATCTCGTTCTCGATCTCGTTCTCGATCTCGTTCTCGAACTCGAACTCGATCTGGTTCTCGTTCTCGACTTTGGGGGCGTGGTGGATGGCGTGTCGAAAACGACATCGAGATCCCTTCAGGGGGCGCTGAGGAGGGCGACGAGGGAGGCGATGGTGGTGAGGGAGGCGGGGTCGACCTGGAGAAGGTCGATCGGGGTTCCGCTGTGTGCTTCGAGGGCGCTGAGGAGTTCGAGAAACGCGATGGAGTCGAGGATGCCCGCGTCGATAAGGTCGAGATGATCGTGGGGAGCATGCCCGGCCCGGGTCAGGGGGGCGTGGAGAAGTTCGAGGATCAGCTGGCGAGCCTGAGGAGGTTGCATCAGATGCCTCCGGGGGAAAGAGAGCCGTCGGTGCCGCTGTGGGTGACGAGTGCCCAGGGGTTGGCCTCCAAGAGGGCGATGGCGGTGTTGACGAAGTCGCGGCTGGAGACGCTGGTGAGCTGTGAGGCACCGAGGCGATGGTGGTGAAGCTGGCGGTTGTGGGTCAGCGCGGCGGTGAGAGGGGTGATGTTGGCCTGCAGGCCCAGGGAGAGGTCGCGGGCGTACATGCGGTAGGTGCGCATCCGTGCGACGCCGGCGCTGCGGTAGGGGGCGCAAAAGGACTTCCAGGCGCGGTAGGGGACGCCGACGCGCTCCTCGGCCCAGTGGACCAGGCTGACGGGCTCAAGGCCGCAGCCCAGGGTGAGGATCCGGGCGTCGTATTCGATGAGGGTGTCGAAGCTGCCGCCGCGCTCAAAGGCGCCGGCGGTGTCAGGGGCGGTCAGCGCGGCGGCCAGAGGGCCGACCGCGGCGATGGACTGCATCGGGTGGGCCGAGCGGCGAGCGTGGGGGAGCGTGCGTACAAACTCCGCGAGCGCCCCCATCTGTCGCGAGGGCGTAGAGGTGCGGTCAAAGAGCTCGCCGCGGCAGAACCCAAAGTTAAAGGTGGGGACGGCGATGGTGGCCTGAGGGCCGAGATGTTCGCGCAGCGTCTCGTAGATCAGCTCCGGGATGGCCGCCGGGGTGGCCCCCTGAAGCAGGCCAAGCTGAAAGAGGGAGCTGTGAACAAAGACCAGGCCAGGGGGCTCTTTGTGCAGGGTGCGTAAGGCACGCAGGAGATCGGTGAGGGCGTAGGTGGCCATATCAGCGCTCCAGGGTTTTGAGGTAGAGGGCCAGGGCGCGGCGATCGAGCTTGCCGTTGGCGTTGATGGGCAGGGTCGGAAGCGCCACAAAACGCTCGGGGACCATATACGGAGGGAGGTCGTCTTCGAGGCGGCGGCGCAGGGCCTGCTCCTCGGAGGGGGTGAGCTCGCCATCGTGTGCAAAGAGGGCCACGAGATGGTCAGGGGTCTCGGGAGGCGGCGGCCAGGGGAGGCTCGCAAGCTGGCGGTGGCCGAGTGCGCGGGCCAGCGCTGCCTCGACCTCGGCCGGCTCGACGCGGTGGCCGCGCAGTTTGAGCTGGTCGTCGAGGCGGCCGATGAAGTGCAGGAGGCCGCCGGGCTCGGCGATGGCGCGGTCGCCGGTGCGGTAAAAGGCGCGGGTGGGGTCGGCCGAGTTGTGGGCGAAGGCAGCGGCGGTGCGTTCCTCATCCTCCCAGTAGCCCTGAAAGACCTGGGGGCCGCGCAGCCAGAGCTCTCCGGGCTCGCCGGCAGGCAGCGGGGAGCCGGTGGGGTCGACGACGACGGCCTCGTGGTCGGGGAAGGGCCGGCCGAGCGGAGCGAGGCCGTCCGTGCCCTCCAGCGTGGCGGCGTCCAGGGGGTGGGCGCAGATGGCGATGGTGGCTTCGGTGGGACCGTAGAGGTTGAAGAGGTTTGCCCGGGGTGCGGCCCGGGCAAACGCTCGGGCGGTGGCCAGGGGAAGCGCTTCGCCGCAGAAAAGCACGGTGGTGAGGCTATCGAGCGCGCCCTCGCGGAGCTGCCCGTGGCGGGCCATCGCCGCGGCCAGGGTGGGCACGCAGAAGAAACGAGTGAGGCGGTGATTCAGGATAAAGCGCCCCGGAGAGAGGCGGTCGCGGCGAGTGAGGGGGTAGAGGGTGGCGCCGGCGCTGAAGGTGGTCAGCAGGTCGTGGAGGGAGAGGTCGAAGGTCAGATCGAAGGTGCGTGAGACGCGGTCTTCGGGGGTGAGCGGCCAGGCCCGCGCGGCGTGCTCCAGGTAGGCAGCGGCGTTGGCATGCGTGATGGGCACACCCTTGGGTTGCCCGGTGCTGCCGGAGGTAAAGAGCAGGTAGGCCAACGCCCCGGGCTCGGTGTATCGCCAGGCCTCCGGGAGGGGGGCCCGGGGAAGATCACCTGCGAACATGAAATGATGGCGGGGGTGGGCGGCGACCAGGGTGGTCTGGGGCGGCAGCTCCGGCAGGATGAGGGTGAGCGGGCGATGGGTCAGGGTGAGAAAGGCGTCGAGGTCGTCAAGCGCATCGGGGCCGACGATGAGCGTATGCACGCGAGCGCGACGGGTGATCTCCAGACGGCGGTTGAGCGGGTGATGGGGGTTGAGCGGCGCGTAGGCCGCGCCCGCCGCCCACGCACCCAGCAGGCCGGCATGGGCGCTCAAGCTGGACTCGCCGGCGATGCCAATGACGGCCAGGCCCTCGGGAGGCGCGGCGCTTAAGATGGCGCAGGCGATGCGACTTAACTCGGAGAGAAGCTCGCCGTAGCTCCAATGCGACTCGCCAAGGACGAGCGCAGGGTGGTCTGGGGCATCGGTGGCGGTGCGGATAAAGGCTTCGATGATCGATGGCATCTTCCCCCCCGGGTGATGGGTGTGGTGCGTTGGCGAGGTTAAAGGTGGGCATCGGAAGGGATGTGTCGAGAGGAAAGTGCCGAGCGCTCCAGGACGACGCTGGCTGTGTGGTTGTGTGGTTGTGGGGCTCCGGGGGTTCGCGATGTGGGGAGGTTCGTGTGGGTGTTGGGGGGCTCGCGCTTTGTGGTTGTGTGGTTGTGTGGTTGTGTGGTTGTGGGGCGCCGGGGGTTCGCGGTGTGGGGAGGTTCGTGAGAACCGCCGGGGTTTACGTTTTTCGATAGGCTCGAGCTCGGCCTCGACCTCGACCTCGATCTCGACCTCGAACGCGATCTCGGCCTCGATCTCGAACGCGAGCTCGATTTCGATCTGGAACTCGTTCTCGAACTCGATCTGGAGCTCGAACTCGCTGGTGGTGACTGTCCGGGAGACAGGCGAAAGCCAGCAATGGTGAGGGATCGCGGTCGATCGGGGGACCGTGTGGTCATGGATGATCGCGTCGAAGGCTCGCGAGCCCGGAGTTTCGCCCTCGATGATCGAACTCAGGGTTCGCGAGCCTTCGTTGTGGTCCTGGATGATCAGATCAGGT
Source organism: Lujinxingia sediminis (assembly GCF_004005565.1). Classification (NCBI taxonomy): domain Bacteria; class Deltaproteobacteria; order Bradymonadales; family Lujinxingiaceae; genus Lujinxingia; species Lujinxingia sediminis. The sequence goes on from NZ_SADD01000010.1 coordinate 3,675, forward strand.
GCTCGTGAACCCCCCATCCCGTCATGGATGAAGAGATTGAAGGTTCGCGAACCTTCATGCCGATCATCGATGAGGGGTTTGAGGGTTCGAGAACACCTGGGCGCTTCATGGAATGACGAGTTGGGTGTTCGAGAGCACTTCCGCCATCATAAATCCTGAAAGGATGTTCAGTGTTCTGCGTGCAATATCACCGTCCGAGGGACCGACAAAGTCCAGCAACGATGCGGGTGATCGTCGTTCTAGCCCTCGCGGACGGGCGCGGGCTCGGCGTGAGAGCGTGCACCCCGATGGTTCGCACGAATCGACCAGCGTCGCGAACCTCGGAGTTTCCTCAACCACCCAATCACCCACCCGACCTCCCGAGCGCCCCAGGCCGACGCTGGCTGTGTCGCTGCGTCGTCGCGGTAGCGGCTGCTACACGCTCCTCCTGGCTCCTTGCCGAGCGCCCCAGGCCGACGCTGGCTGTGTCGCTGCGTCGTCGCGGTAGCGGCCTGCTACACGCTCCTCCTGGCTCCTTGCCGAGCGCCCCAGGCCGACGCTGGCTGTGTCGCTGCGTCGTCGCGGTAGCGGCTGCTACACGCTCCTCCTGGCTCCTTGCCAGTCGTCGCCCTGGATGCGCTCGGGTTGGGGGGGATGCGGGTTGTGGTTAGGTGGTTGTGTGGTTGGGTGGTTGTGGGGCGCCGGGGGTTCGCGATGTCGGGCGATTCGTGTGGGGGTTGGGGGGCGTACGAAGCGATGGTGTGGATGGGAGCGAAAGCAGAGCTAAGGGGTCTGAGTTGTCGATTTACCTGAGTAGAAGCGGAGGTAAGGGGTCTGAGTTGTCGATTTACCCGGGTAAAAGCGGAGCTAAGGGGTCTGAGTTGTCGATTTACCTGAGTAAAAGCGGAGGTAAGGGGGTGTGCAAGCAATTTCGTGTACGACCCTTCGGCTCTTCTTAACTATCTGCGCGGCCTTCCCACGGAACGTAGTTTGGAACGCGGTCTTGAAACGTCAGTTCAAGCTCAGAGCGAATGGCAGCCCAGTCGCTGCGGGGTAGCTTGAATCCGTCGTGAATCTCACGCAGCTTCAGGG